>CAYIKX010000147.1:0-3323 GCA_964364025.1 uncultured Methanosarcinales archaeon | reverse complement strand
CCATGACACTGGATTCATAAAACAATATAGCCATAATGAAGAGATTGGAGTTCAAATAGCAAGAAAAGCGCTTCCAGATTTCGGATATTCCAATGAAGAATTAAATGAAATAGAACATGTAATTCTAGGCACTAAGATTCCCCAGAAACCAGAAACAAAGTTGCAAAGAATAATGTGTGATTGTGACTTAGATTATCTAGGAACTCCGGACTTCTTGAAGCTAGCGGATTTATACAGGAGTGAGCTACAAGTTTTCAAACATCAAGCATTATCTGACAAAGATTGGTATGAATCACAAGTAAAATTCTTGCAAGAACATAGTTACTGGACAGACTCTGCCAAGAAGGTTAGAAATAGGGGAAAGATCGCTAATTTGGTAAGACTGCATAAATTATTAAGAATCTCTGTATAAAACAAATAGCATGATAATCAATAAAGAATCTGAATTAAGAAGATATGTTTCTAGATTAGAAAAACAAATCTCCGGAATAAACAGGGAATTATTAAAAGTATCTATACCCCTAGCTTTAGAAGCTAAATGCAAGATTGTAGTAAGAAATCCTGAGACAAATCAAAATACATATAACTTTCTTTCGGAAGACTGTGTTGAAAAAATCCTAGTTTTATATGGAGATACAGAAAATGGTGTTATAACAAATTTAGATGATTTATTCAAAGAATTCTTGCCAGAACATCATCCAAAATATAAAGAAATAGCGAGAAGAGATTCTATGTTGGATGAATTATGTTATGTATTAGATGAAAAAAATAGGGCAGATATTCTAAAAGGTTATACCCCAAGGTTTTAAGGAAGAGGTGGTGCTCTTTCAGGCCATGACAATAAGTCTTGCATTACTTTTCTTCTTGTGCCTATCTCTGCTGCGTGATTTATTGAAAGAGGTCTTCCGTCAGGACTTCTAACTAACCTACCAAACTTGTCAAATATTCTCCATCCTTCACTATTACCACCAGTCTTGTCTACCTTAAATCCATAATTTTTTACAACTTTGCCAAATTCTTTTTGTCTAATAGCTCCCCTTATTTCTATCATTGCTTGTTTTTTTTCTTGTTCAGTATACCCTCTTAGATGGTTATTTCTTTCTTGGTCTTGATTTTGATTTTTATTGTCTCTATTATTAGGATCATTTGGATCTGAAGGCGAAGGAGCGGCTACAGCAGTTCCTGTTGCTCGTGCATTTGTTTGAGATTCTGAATTAGAAGGATTATTTGATTTATGTGAATTTGCAGTTTCAAGAGTTTTCTTTATATTTTCTACTATTAGTGGTGTTGCAGCAATTAATGGGGCTCCATAAATTAGTATGCCAGCTAATGCTCTAGCTGGAGGATAAGGAATTTGCTCAAGCTGATAGCCAATGGATACTATCATATTAGATACTGTATTTTCCCCGTCACGATCAATCTTGTTTATGGGATTATTATTAACGTAGGCATAGCTTGATTCTTGTGGATTAAATATCGGATCTACAGAAATAAATCTTCCATACTTGCTGTCATAATATCTTGCGCCGTAATAATACAAGGAGCTTGAATCCAGTTCCTTGCCAGTGAACTTGAATCTAGTTCTTGCAGTGTACCCATTTAGTCTTATTTCATTTCCAAATGGCTCGAATTGCTGCCTGGATATTAGATTACCAATGTTATCTGTAATTATTACATTGCTTCCAATATGGTCTTGAGCATAGTAACTTGGATTATTTGAAGCATCTAGGGAAACTAGCAGCTTGCTTCCGAAATAGATATAAGAATTTTTAAGGATTTGTTGTGCAGACTGGGCCGCTTGAGTTTCTGCTGTAGGTTGCATAATATCATTAGTAATTGTCTCTTCATTGCCAGTAAACTGGTAAGAAGTTTCAGAATTCAAGTACACTATTTTTTCTTCATTGCTCAAATCTATATACCCATTAATTTCTAGCTTTAACAAGTCACTGCAAGCAAGATTTGTAGTAATTAAAACATATCTCGCTTCTAGCCTCTTTAATAATTCATTGCTGAATACATTGATGTTGCCCTTGCCCGAATATACTTTAAAAAGAAGTTTAATGTTTCCAGCTTCTTTGTTCTCTGCAAGCACATTTAATTTATTATCTGAGCACTGGACTTTACTTATCCTCAAGTCCTTGATGTCAAGGCTTTCTTTATAGGGAAGAATCGCGCTGACATTGCCAAGCAAAAACAGCAGCATGATCAACATGCTCAACAGCCTCTTTTTCATCAGGAGGATTAAAATTCCTTACATTATAAATATTTCTTTTTCTTGAACATTAATCATAGTCTCTTTTTATTTCCTCTCCAATTTTTTGTTTTTTGTAGATTGTCAATATTTTTATAGCAGCCTCAGTTATTTTATCACAAACAAATCTGCCGTTTACTATTAGATTTCCTATTCTTTCTTCTCTGCAATAAAGGAATTCCTCGATGCCCTTCCTTTCCTTTTCTTTTTTGCATGGTTTGCATGCAGCTGCCTTATTTCCATCGCTTTCAACGACTATGTTTGCCAGATTATATTTTTCAATCGTTTCCCCATTTAGAATTATGTCCACTGCAAGATTTCTCGGGCTCTTCTCCCTGTTGCAATATAGGCAGGTATAATTGTCTCGTCTTATAATTTTGTCGCCATTATCAGAAGGTCTTCCAGATTGTATCCTGAAATGATGTTGATAGCGCCTCTGTAACCTCTTGAATTTTTCTTTAAAGAAATAATCAATTGAATCCATGTATGACACCTATATCTAGACAAATAAAAAATAAGCGATATTTTTAAGCCTTTCTAATTCTGCTTTTTTCATAATCTTCATAGAATTTTTCTCTAAGTTTGTTGAGCTCTTTCATTATAGACATTTTAAGTCCTTTTTCTTCAAGTATATCAAATCTTTCTCCAACCCATGTAATCCAAACATCCTGCTTATTCTGTTTCACTTGACTCTTAAGCTCTTCTAGGATAATATTCCAGTCTGGGTCTTGTGTGGTTGCAATGCTTATGCAATCAATAATATCACCTTCTCTTTCAGTCATTGTCTTGAATAAAAAGATATCCTCATTTGAGCAAAGAAAGATGTTAAGATAGCTAAGCTCAATTACTTTTTCTGCTCTTTTTATCATGTTTTCTGAAAGGGAGAATTTTCCGCAAACCTCTTTTTCAAACAAGTCTACTCTAAAATCCCCCCTTTGGAATATCTGGCTCAGATTCATACGAGCATACCCCCTTTCAGGAATTTGTGGCTTGAATCTTATTTTATCCAATCCTTTCTGGAGTTCAATGAATTCCCGCTTTGTTGCTACAACTAGATCTATGTCCTTTGTTG
>CAYIKX010000146.1:0-3424 GCA_964364025.1 uncultured Methanosarcinales archaeon | reverse complement strand
GAATCTTTTCCATACAAAGACCTTTTTAAAATTCTCGCTGTAGAAAGAAAGCATTATGACTGGATTTTTTTCAGCGTCAATGGCAAAATCAAAATGGCTGTATGTTTCGATGTCGAATGCCAAAATCCTTGGATTGTGCAAAGTGTCGCTGCTGATTTGCTCTATGTTATCCGCCTTGAAAACAGCAACCCTTGACTTTTGATTTACAAATTCCCCTGTTGCCTGATGCAAAACCAAAGGAGTTATGCTCTTGTCAATAAAATACCTCCTTACAAAAGGGATATCAAATTCATGGATGGATTCTGCAATATCCCAGTCTTTTACAGCTTCCCTGATAACAGGAACGCTGCCTGGCAGGTTTGTATAAACTTTTATTGCAAAAACTTCCTTGCCAAGAAATTTTTTCAAGACTGTTTCTGTTCTGGCAACAAAAGATATTTCATTTTCATGCTCTATTCTTATTTTTTCCAGTTTTTCTATTATGCTTGTGTCTTTCGGGATTATGTAAAAATAAGGCTCAAAATTGCTGTCAAGAATGCAGATATGCCTGCCATCTGATGTTCTTCCGTACAAATTTATAACAGCTTTTCCATCAATTACCTTATAAGCCGCATCCAAAGGGAAAAATTGTATTTTTTCTGGCATGCTGCTTGAGAAGATTTATCGATATATAAAACTTGTTGGTGTTAAGGAAACCTTTTTATAACTTTATTGCTCTTCTTTAAGAATGGGAAGGGGATTGGCAATGCTTTTTGTCTTAATACTTTTGATACCTTTAGCCTATTCTATCTCAATTAAGGAGCTAATATCTAGGTACTTATTCTCAACCTATACAACCCAGATGAATGCAGTGAACTACACTGATTTTATGATTGACCAAACCAATAATGGGATAAATGATACCTTGATTTTTGAATTGACAACAGACAATGCAAATGGCAATTTTATTTTTGTAATTAATTTATTTGATAAAAACGGCATTTTAACTAATGAGACAAATATAACTTTGAATTCCGGCATAAATAAATTAAATATCACTTTCAGCTCGGTCTTTTTATCCCAGCACCAATTTAACTATTCAATAAAAATATATAATTCAACTTACAGCCTGAAGTACAGAAGAGACAATATCCTGACTAAAAATTACCCACAATATGAGGAAGGATTCAAAATATTGAATTTAAATGATTTAATGGCTGATAAGACATTAAAAATAAACATAACCCTTAATTCATCTATTAATGGAACATTTGAATCGGCATTATTTTTAGCTTATAATAATTCCATCATTTCTGCCAAGGAGAATAAATCAATAATTGATTCAGAACAATATTTAATATTTAATTTTGACAATGAAACAATTAAAAGAACGCATTATACTGGCAATTTTAATATTTCCTCCTTAAAAATCGGCAACAAAATAATTAAAACAAATTTTATGACTGGATTTTACGACTATAGGGATTTTGCAGCCACATCACATGCCCTTAGCTTTACCGATAATGGAGGTGATACAGACAGCAATAATAAATATAATTTTTTGCAAATAAATGCAAGCCTGCAAATTATAAATAACAGTTACTATGCAATAACACTGGCATTATACGATTTGCTTGATAATCTGATTGAAATAAAAAACGTTTCAACCTTTCTATATGCAGGAAAAAATGTCGTGCCAATCAATTTTAATGGCTCACGAATTTATGATAAAAAGCTGAACGGCCCCTTCATTGTGAAGTATATAGAGCTTTATGAGAATGATATTCTGAGAGACAGGATAAACAATGCTTATATTACTAGAAATTATAATTTTAATGATTTTGAAAGCCCGGATTTGCCTGATTTAAGTGCTGATGTATCTGTATCAGATGGCTATCATTATGGCATAGGCAATCTAACAATAAATGTTACCTTTAAAAATACAGGAAAAAAGCATGCATTCAATGTTTTCACGGAGATTTTTGATAATGATACATTTTCCAGGTCAAATAAATCAAATCTCCTGAATGTTAATTCGCAGATTACTTATCAAATTAATTTCACCAATATTTCAGATTTTGAAATAAGCGCTATTGCTGATTTGCAGGATTTTGTAGAGGAATTAAACGAAAGCAACAATGCAAGAAGGATTGCAATAAAGCTGAATAAAAAGCCAAATTTGACATCAGTAAACGACATCATAGTCAATGAAACAGATAAAATTTTAATCAATCTTTCTGCTTTAGACCCAAATGGCGACAAGCTTTTTTATTCAATTAATTCATCATCATTTTCAAACAATTCAAATGCTTTTGAGTGGAAAACAACAACAATTGACAGCGGAATTTATACATTGGCGGCAATTGCCTCTGACGGATTTTTAAATGACTCTGCTGTATTCAGGATTATTATACTTGATGTTCCTGAAAAGGATATAGATAACGATGGCATAAATGATACTGTTGATACACTTATAGGAAATGAGAACTCAATTAATACTTCAACTATTGGCATGAAAATATTTGTTGGAGAATCCAATAATCTATCAAGACTATTTAGCGAAAGTGCAAGAGTTAAATTTTTGGATAATAATCTTACAATATCGGAGTTTGATTTTAACTTTTCACGCTATAAATTGAATTTGACAAACATTACCATAAACAAGCAATCCTCAAATTTGACCGGCTCATTGATTATAAGAGGATTGAAATTGCCTGAAGGAGCTACAAAAACATTGTATGTTGACAAAATCAACAATGCCTTTAATGGGATATGCATCAAAGATGAAGAAATTTCGTCAATAAATGAAATAAGCGGCAGCTGTAATTCAAATAATGAGTTTAAGGTTGAATGTGATGGAACATTGCAAAATTCATTCACTTGCGCTTATAATTCGACATTGAACAAATACAAGGTCACAGGCTTAAAACATTCTGGAATACTGCAGATTGCATATGCAAAATCAACATCAGAATCAAGTATTGCCTCAGTATCAACTACTAGTGGTTCTAGTGGCGGAGGCGGCGGAGGCGGCTGCATTTCCAGCTGGCAGTGCAGCGAATGGTCGCAATGCACTGATGGAATTCAGAATAGAAAATGCTCTGATAAATACCAATGCCCATTTGCAGCAGAAAAACCAGAAGAATCCAAGCAATGCAATACTAAAATCGCTAATGAAAATTTTGGAAAAACAGGAGATAAACCAAAAAAATCAGGCAGCAATATAAAAAATCAAGGAATATCACCAGCTAAAAGCCCCAATGGATTTAGCAGCATCACAGGACAAGCCATTAATATCAAATCAAACTTAAAAAATCTTAAAATTGTTGATTTTGCTGCTGTGTTTTTAGTGCTTGCCGCGTGTTATTTAGCTGTAGCAAATATATTTTTTATACTCACGGACAAAAATAATTAGACAATTGTTGTCCGTTCGTAATAAGCAAAA
>CAYIKX010000145.1:0-3438 GCA_964364025.1 uncultured Methanosarcinales archaeon | reverse complement strand
TGTGCTTCCAAATCCATTCTCATTCCTTGTTGTTTCTCCTAAATCGTCAACTTCTTCAAAAACAGCTTCTTCAACTTTGGCAAAAACCATTTGAGCAATTTTCTTGCCCTTTTCTATCTTGTAGGGCCTGTCGCCAAAATTAATCATTGGTATTTTTACTTCCCCCCTAAAGCTTGAGTCTATTGTGCCTATGCTGTTGGCATGGCTTATGCCATGCTCCAAAGCCAAGCCGCTTTTTGGCCTTATCTGAGCTTCATAACCCCTAGGGACGGCAATTTTAATGCCAGTGGCAATTAATTTTCTTTCCATAGGCCTAAGCACGTGCTCTTCAGCAGCGTACAAGTCAACGCCAGAATCGCCTTTATGAGCATAAAAAGGTTTTTTAATATCGGCAATTTTTTTGATTTTCACTTTTAACACCATCTTAACCACAGAGAGAATATGAATGAAAGCATGCTTTCGCATGCAACTTCCAATTTTTAACATTAAGCTTATATTTAAAGAATTCGCAATTAAAAAATATAGTTTTGTTACATTATGTCAAAAACCACATTTTACAGTGATTTATAAGTGGTTTTTGAGCATGATCAGAAATTTTTACAATTCAATATGTAATAAAAATTTCTGACATGTTAGTTAGTTTATATTGTAATTATTCTTTTCTAAAAGAAAAAACTGAAGAAAGATTGTGCTTAAGAACCTTGCCATTTGAAGCATCTATCTTCATATTCAATATGTTAAAGGCTTCTGTCACATAGGTTATATTCCATATATTCCCAAAATCCGGCATATTCTGCAATATTGCAATTGTCTTAATGCTTTTATCCTTTGGAAAGTTTTTTTCCTGGAATTCATTTGCTTTTATAATGGCATTGTCAAATGTCAGCTTCACCTTATCAAGCTGTATCTCATTTACCCTTGTTTCTTCTTTTTTGAAGATATCTTCTTCCAGTCTTATATCAACACTATTGCCATTTACGATGAAAGTAGTTATTTTGTCCTTTTTCTTGTTGTAAAATCCCAGCTGCCATTCATTTGACATCTCTTGAGGAATCTTAAAAGCATAAGAAAAGTATGTATTTTTGTTTTTCTTCTGCCATTTCCTGAAGTCTGAGCTCTCTTCAAGTTTTTTTAATGCGAGTTTAATATCCATAAATCAATTGAAAACCTCAAAATTTATATAGATTTGGGTTTTAACTGGGAGCATGATTACAGCAGATGTAAAGCTCGTGCTGAAGAAGCAGCAGTACGAAGTTGTGGGAAACCATACAAGAGTCAAGACATGCCACTGGACTAAAAGCGACTTAAGGGGGGAAGGAGGCTGTTATAAAAACAAGTTTTACGGCATTAACAGCCATCAATGCGTGCAGATGACTCCTACTTTCACATGCAACAATGCATGCGTCTTTTGCTGGAGAGATTTAAGGTATCATACGCAGCCGGCAATGGAAGGCGGCATTGACAATCCGGAAGATATAGTTGAGGGCACTATAGAAGCGCAAAAGAAACTTCTTTCAGGATTCGGGGGCAACCCAAAAACAAGCGAAGAAAAGTTTGAAAGGGCAATGCAACCGCAGCATGTTGCTATTTCATTAGATGGCGAGCCAACTCTGTATCCAAGATTGACAGAGTTGATTAGGGAATATAAGAAAAAAAACTTTTCAACATTTGTCGTGAGCAATGGATTGCTGCCAGAGAGGATTGAGAAGCTGCTTGAAGAGCCACCAACCCAGCTTTACATATCTGTTGATGCGCCAAATGAGGAATTGTTTAACATAATTGACAGGCCTATAATAAAGAATGCATGGCAGGGCTTGTATAAAACTTTAAGCATGCTTCCAAGGTTGAGAGAAAAGACAAGAACTGTTTTGAGGTTTACCTTGATTAAGGGCTTGAATATTGTTGAGCCAGAGCAATGGGCTGAAGTAATTAAGCTGAGCAGTCCGATGTTTGTTGAAGTCAAAGCATATATGTGGGTTGGTTATTCAAGAGAAAGGCTCGAGCAAAGCAATATGCCTAGCCATGAAGAAGTAAAACAATTTGCATTGGAAATTTCCAAATACGCCGATTATAAGCTGATAGATGAGCATGAGCCTTCAAGGGTTGTTTTATTAATGAAAGAGGATTTTGAAGGAAGGGTTATGAAGTTTGGGTAAATATTTCTTTTTATCGAGAAAAAGCAGATGAGCAATAAAAGCCATAAGAAAACGTGGATAGCAGTTTTACTTAATTTCTTTATTTATGGTGTAGGTTATATTTATTTAAGAAAGAAAATTGGTTTGGGTGTATTACTGCTTATATTGGGTTTGATTGATGTTGGTATATCTTTTTCTAATTTAGATGTAGCTTTCAACTCTTACGTAGTGTTTGGTGGATTATTAGTTGGGACGTATTTGGCACTTGATGCTTATAGATTATCAGGACATAAAATCACGTTTCTTGGAGAAATATCACTTGGAGAAACATCAGAAAAAATTATAGAAAAAATTGGAGATGTTTTAATTGTTTTACTTGTTATTGTTTTATTGATATATTCAATGGTATTAACTATAATTCCCAAAGAAACAAAATCCATATCTCCTCAGCAAACTGATATAAGAACTAAACCAATTACTATTTACATTGACAAATTTCCTTATGGAGTTGATAAAAAATATGAAAATTCAATAAGAGAATCTATGTCTTTCTGGGAGAAAAATGTAAATGTAAATTTTAAAGAGGTAGCCACATTCTCAGAAGCAGATGTTTATGTAAAGTGGTTTAAAGAATTTGGCACAGGAACACTTGGTCATACACTAAATCAAAAAGTTATTGATATTGCGATAGGAGATAGCAATTGCTTAGAAAAATGGCGACCTTATACTTATAATACTGTTTTACTTATAGCTCAACATGAATTAGGACATGCGTTGGGAGGTAAAGATGATTATGAAAATCCAAATAAGATTATGTACTACAAACTCTCAACAAGATATGAGATAGATGTTGAAGAAAGTGATGTTATTCCAGATGGTTGGACAAGATTTTATCCAATATGTACAAAAAATGATATTGCAACTTATTCTTTTGAAGTTACTTCAGGCGAACCTCTGGATATATATATTGTTCCATCTCAACAAGAATATGAGCTTTTAGCAAAGAATAAAGAATTTAAGCATTATGCTACTTGTGAGGGTAAGGAGGTTAAATTTTATAAGAAGGTATGTACAATCTCTTCTGGAAGCGGTATTGCACTAAAAAATCCAACAACATTCGGCTTAGGTTCAGATGCACAATTTAACCTTAAAATAATAGAATCTTAAAAATATGAGGGTGGGGCTTCTAGATTTATAGAAACAATTTGAGGGCAAACTTTTCTGGTAGAATTTTAAACAATCAAAATCTTCCCAAACGGCCCTGGATTTATTATTTTAGTTTTTCCAAGTTTGTCTTCTTTTC
>CAYIKX010000144.1:0-3458 GCA_964364025.1 uncultured Methanosarcinales archaeon | reverse complement strand
TCAAGCTCAAAAGTCTTCGCAGGATTGCTTATTCCTTATGAAAAAGGTAAAGTTCAGCTAAAGGCTTCAATTTCAAAATTTAAGATTAAGAAGCCCATTAAAATTCCAAAAAAGCAGTCTGTAGCAGTGCTTGGCGGCGGTGATATTGGCTTCACATTAATATTTGCAGGTGTTGTGATGAAAGATTTGATGCTGCAAGAAACAGTGTTAATAGGGTTCTTAAAAACTTTAATAATACCATTTTTTGTCAGCTTAGCCTTGTCAATTTTGCTGCTTAAATGCCAGCATAACAAATTTTATCCAGCAATGCCTATTCTTGGCTTAGGTTGCTTTGTTGGTTATTTGGTTGTTTTGATAATTTAAAATAACATAAACATTTAAAATCTGTTATGTATTCTATCGTATGGGAGGACTCTGCCGGGAAGCTAGCACTCTCCTGTCAGCGCAAATGTGCTTTAGGCGCGGTGAAGCTTGGGAAGCAGCTTAGGTTATTGCAACTTGGTCTTGCTTCTGGCGTCGAAGCTCTGTCCCATGGGATTAGTGCTTTTGAAAATCCGTAAGGTTCGGAAGAAAGCAGCGGTAATCTTAGGCATTGGTGCTTATGGAAAACAGAGTGGAGCTTGAAGCAAGGTAGCTAATCGCAGTGGCTTTTGCCCACTCTCAGGCAAGTCCTCCACCTTTTCAATAAATCTAAATCTTCTAAACCCTTATTCTCCTGAAATGATCAAACCCGCTTTCAATATCAAGTTTTTTATTATTTCTTATCAGCTTTACGCCATATTTTTTATTAACAATTTTGCCAATAACTCTCACGTCATATTTTTTTAACTGCTTTATTTTATTTTTATTTGCTGTAAATACCAATTCAAAATCTTCCCCTCCGTAAAGCGCAAAGTCAAGAGGATTTTTATTCAATTTTTTTGAATCAATGATTGTATTTTTTGATAGTGGCAATTTATCAGCATAAATTATAGCACCGGCTTTTGATTCATCGCAAATATGCTTGACTTCAGAAGCAACGCCGTCGCTAACATCTATCATAGAATTAACTCCAATTTTTACTAACCCCCTTGCCAAATCCAGCCTGCCATCTGGCTCAAGATGTTTTTTTATGGATTTTCCCTTTAAATTGTGCCTCAGCAACTCCAATCCGGCAGCCGACTTGCCGGCATCTCCGGAACAAAATATTAAATCGCCAATTTTTGCTCCGCTTCTCAATGCCAAATATTTTTTTTCAACAAGTCCAATCAACGCAACATTAATTACAATTTCCTTTGAATGGGTTATATTTCCTCCAACAATATCTATTTTGTATTTTCCTGCTTTTTTATTTATGCCATTATATAATTTATCCGCAAATTCAACGTCGATATTGCTTGGCAATGCCAATGAAACTAATGCAAATTTTGGGATGCCCCCCATAGCAGCGATATCGCTGGCATTCTGCTCTATCGCCTTCATTCCAATCTGCTCTGGCTTCCAGTATTTTAAGGAAAAATGGTCGTTTTCAACCAGCATATCCGTGGTAAACAGAAGATAGTTTTCTTTGTCATATTTCAAGACAGCTGCATCATCGCCAATCCCAACAACAACCTCTCTGGAAAATATTCTAGTTTTATTCTTGATTCTATCAATTAATCCAAACTCGCCAATATCTTTTATTTTCATGTTGCTTTAATCTACATAAGCAAGCCAATTTTTGTATTTTTTATCATTTCCTCTTACAACACTATAATATTTATCCATAATTCTTTTAGTTATTTCCCCCATTTTTCCATTGCTAATTTTTTTGCCGTTAAGTGATACAATCGGCGCTATCTCCATCATAGTGCCGCAGTAAAACAGCTCATCAGCATTTTTGACTTCTTTTAAAGTGACTCTTTTTTGATAAGATTTTATCCCAATATCCCTGCCTATCTTAAGGATGGTGTCTCTTGTTATTCCATGCAAAGAGCTTCTGCTGCTTGGAGTTATCAATTTTCCATTTTTCACCGCAAAAAGATTTTCAGCAGGCCCCTCCGCAACATATCCTTTATAATCCAGCATTAACGCCTCATCATAGCCCTTAACCCTGGCTTCATGCATTGCAAGTATTGAATTGGCATAATTGCCGCTTATCTTGGCTCCAAAGACGCTCGATTTTTCGGAATGCCTAATGTATTTTGAAACGGTGATGCTGAGATTCCTTGAAAAATATTTATCCCATGGGATTGCTATTATCACAACATTTGTCGGGACATTTGCCGGGTAAACGCCAACATTGCCATATCCGTAATATGCCATTGGCCTTATGTAGGCATCATCGAGCCTGTTTTTTCTTATCAAAGTTTTAACAGCATTTTTTAATTCAAGCTCTGAAAATTTGATTTGCATTCCAAATGATTTTGCTGAATGAAACAAGCGCTTTATGTGCTCCTCCAGCCTGAAAATTGCAGCGCCTTTTTCAGTTTTGTAAGAATGAATGCCTTCAAATACTGCGCTCCCATAAAGCAACGCGTGTGTAATAACATGCACTTTTGCATTCCCCCACTTTACAGATTTTCCGTCCATCCAGATAAATTTTGCCGGTTTTATTTGAACCATATTGCATTAAGAGGATTGTTTGATAATTTTATAATTGCTTTGCTGCCGTTTTTAAAGCCGTATTCCTTGCCTACAGAGTCGGCTATTAAAATGCCGTCAAGCATTTCTGAAGTAATGCTTATTTTCTGATTTTTGTTTAATATGCCGTATTTTAATTTGTAGTTTTTGAAAACTTTTCCCTCGTACGGCTCCCTAACAACAAACTGGTAGTTTTTTGAATTCAGATCCAGGCTTTTATTGTAGCAGGACTTTGCCCACGCATGACTTCCAATCGTGGTTGTTATCAAGATGCCGCTGCTCTTTTGCCTTTCTTTTTTGCCGTTTATTTTAAGCAAATATTTCGCTGCATGATACGATTTTCTTGGCCCTATAAAGAACTCGTTTAATGCGAGAGTCTCAATTTTTTCGTTGTTTATGTAAGCTTCCAGTCTCATCAGTTTTTTTATTTTAAAATTATTATGCATTATTTTTTCCAGTTTGATTTCAAAATCCTTTTTATCAGACTTCATGAAATACCCTTCCTTGTTTTTGACATCGGCATTTACCCCGAGCATTAGCTGATTATTAACAAACTGGGCTGCCCTCAGAAAAGTTCCATCCCCTCCAACAGCAATTATCAAATCCTTGTTCTGGAATTGCGCTTTTGCTAATCTGTCCCTGTTGGCAATCTCATACTTAATGCCATATTTTTTTAATGTGCTTTTCACTGCCTTTAAAGTTGATTTGTATTCTTCAGTAGTTGGCTGTGTGTAAACTATCAGGACATTGTTTAATCTCATATAGAAATTGAATCAAATTTTGTATTTAAACGTTTGCATGCAGCGGCTTGTTTGCAAGTTAACTCGTAATTAGAAAGATTTAAGGGGCTTTAGCCC
>CAYIKX010000143.1:0-3484 GCA_964364025.1 uncultured Methanosarcinales archaeon | reverse complement strand
CGCCATTATTGTTTTGAATAAATTAAATTCTGCTTAACTTTTTCCGCAACCTTTAAATAAACTTATCTCATCATTATTTTCATGAAACCAGAGCCTGGAGATATAGTAAAAATCCATGCGGAAAAAGAAACCTATGAGGGCATTCTTATGCCTCGCCCGGATATTTTTGAGGCAGGCTATGTTATAATAAAGCTTGCCAACGGCTACAATATAGGAATTGATGAAAAAAGGATAAAAAAAATTGAATTAGTCAGTAAATACCAGGGCCCTTCTAAAGTTGAAAAAAAATCAATTCCTAAGAAAGATTTGACAACTGTGCCTATACTTTCTTTTGGCGGAACAATTTCCTCAAAGGTTGATTACAAAACAGGCGGTGTTTACGCTGCTTACTCTGCTGAAGATTTTATTGCAATGATGCCGGAGCTTGGAAATATTGCCAACTTAAGGGCAGAACAGGTGATGAAGCTGATGAGCGAGGACATGGCTCCAGAGCACTGGCAGGCAATGGCAGAAAGCATTGCAGCAGAGCTCAATAAAGAAGAAGTAAGCGGAGTTGTTGTAACCCATGGCACAGATACATTGCACTTTTCAACAGCCGCAATGTCATTCTTTTTGAGGAATTTAAACAAGCCCGTTATATTTACAGCTGCGCAGCGAAGCATAGACAGGGGTTCTTCAGACGCTTTTTCAAATTTGCTTTGCGCTGTAAATGCAGCAGTAAAATTCGACGGCGCAGCAGTTGCAACCTGCATGCATGGAACCATCAGCGACAATTATTGTATCCTTAATAGGGGCACAAAAGTAAGAAAAATGCATACAAGCAGAAGAGACGCTTTCAGGCCAGTTAACGAGCTGCCGCTTGCCAAAGTTTACGAGAATGGAAATATAGAAATCATTAATAAAAATTATGATAAAAGAAATGGCAATGAAGTCATTGCAGACAATAAATTCGAGGCAAAAACTGCATTGATTTATGTTTACCCCGGAATGGACGGCAGCATATTTGATTATTACATAAAAAATAAATTCAAAGGGATAGTTTTTGCTGCAACAGGTCTTGGCCATGTTGCTGGCCTTGGCGACATCAGCAAAGCATATCCTCATTACTCTTTGCTGAAGAAAATTAAGGAATTAAATGATAAAAAGATTGCAGTTGTCATTTCTTCACAAACAATTTATGGAAGAGTCCATCCATATGTATATGCAAATTTAAGAAAATTATCAATAGAGCTAAACTGCATTTTTGCTGAGGACATGCTGCCGGAAACTGCTTATGTAAAGCTTGGCTGGGTTTTGGGGCACACCAATGAACTTGATGAAGTCAAAAAAATGATGCTTACAAATTATGCTGGCGAGATAAGCGAAAGAACTGATGAAGGCAGTTTTTTGTATTAAATGATAACTATAAAAGATTTGCTCAACAAAATAAAATGGGACAAAAGAGAAAACCCAGCAGAATATACAATATTTTATTTTGATAGAATTTTAAAAAAATTAATTTTGCTTCCATACACAAAAATCAAAAGAATTGAGGGAAGTTTTATGGTATTGGACAATGAAGAAGAAACAAATATTCCGTTGCATAGGGTTAGGAAAATGGCTAAAAAGGATATTGTTGTTTGGGAAAGGAAATAAATCAAAATGCAACTCAATTATGAGCAATTAGGATTTAAATGCGGCTTAGAGCTTCATCAGCAGCTTGAAGGCAAGAAACTATTCTGCAATTGCCCTACATTGAATTCTGACAAAGAACCAGACACAAGGCTTGAGAGGAGATTAAAGGCAGTAGCCGGTGAAACTGGGGAAATAGATGTTGCAGCTGAATTTGAAATGATAAAAAACAAGAAAATCGTTTATGAAGGCAGCTCTGAAGATATTTGTCTTGTTGAAATGGATGAAACCCCTCCAAATCTGATAAATATGCAGGCCTTGGAAACTGCACTTAAGGTCGCTCTTCTCCTTAATGCAAAGATTGTTGATGAAATCCAAGTGATGAGAAAGACTGTTGTGGACGGCTCTAATGTCTCAGGCTTCCAAAGAACAGCCTTAGTTGCAATGAACGGCTATATAGATTCTGCTGAAGGAAAAATTTCAATTCCGACAATCTGTTTGGAAGAAGAAGCAGCTCAAAAAATAGAAGAGGGCAAGGATTTTATCAGGTACAGATTGGACAGGCTAGGAATTCCTTTGATAGAAATTGCAACAGGCACTGAAATAAAAAATCCGGAGCATGCAAAGGAAGTTGCTGGCCATATTGGCATGGTTTTGAGAAGCGTTGAAGGCGTCAAAAGGGGATTAGGCACAATAAGGCAGGACGTAAATATTTCAATCAAGCAAGGCGCTAGGACAGAAATAAAAGGCTTTCAGGAGTTAAGAAGCATGCCAAAAGTTATTGAATCTGAAGTCAAAAGGCAGCTTGAAGCGCTAAAGCAAGGAAAAAAGCTTGGGAGGGAAGTAAGAAAAACAGAGCCAGATCTTACAACCTCTTTTTTAAGGCCTATGCCTGGTGCCGCAAGATTATACCCGGAAACAGATGTCCTGCCCGTCATAATTGAGAAATCCCATATTGAAAAATTAAGAAAAGAGCTACCAAAATTATTAGCCCATAAAGTAGAAGATTTTGAGAAAAAATATAATTTACCAAAGCAATTAGCGAAAGAATTAGTTGATGATGAAAGATTTGAGCCGTTTATAAAAAAATTTAAAAAAATAGAGCCATTAGCTCTGGCAAATATTTTAGTTAATATCCCAAAAGAAATCAAATCAAGATTTGACATAGATTCTTCTAAATTAACCGATACTGATTTTGAAGAAGTTTTAGATTATTTAAATGAAGGAAAAATAGCAAAAGAAGCAGTCATTGATTTATTAATCAAAAAAATAAAGGGAGAAAAAATTGACTTGAGCCATTTTGAAGCTGTTTCTGAAGAGGGCTTGGAGAATGAAGTCAAAGAAATAATAAAGCAGAAACCAGGTTTAAGCGTAAGCGCATATATGGGCTTGGTTATGGCAAAGCACAGGGGAAAAGTTGATGGCAAAAGAGTTATGGAAATGGTCAAAAAATTCATTAAATAATCTTGCTCTTTCTTTTATTGCGAACTACAAAAATTATTAGGTATTGTTGTGGTTGGCAAGATAGCCGATAACAAACAATTTATCGTACCTAATTACTTTGTTGTTCGGCTATATTTCCTGCTCTCTCGCTTCGGATAACTCTCTTCATACTGCGTGTGACATGCAAGTGAGCTCGTTGCGAACTCGCTCACAAGCCAAAGCAGTACTACTCCAAGGGTTCCTCATAAGTACGAGGCAGATGCGTTTAAGCCAAAACGCGCCGGAAGGGATTCGAATTCGAGGTGAAAGAGTAGTTGCTCAATCACGCCCTCGGCCTAAAGGTTAGGAACCTTTCGCTCTATCCAAGCTGAGCTACCGGCGCATAGAATAATAGAAAGTAACTTCTTTTAAAAATCTTTATTTTATCACA
>CAYIKX010000142.1:0-3489 GCA_964364025.1 uncultured Methanosarcinales archaeon | reverse complement strand
TTTTTGAGTCAAGCCAGTTGATTTCAACCCCAACATTTAATGAAGCGCCTGCATGAAGCAATGATTGATTGATAGATATGTGAGAATCTGCCAGGTTGTAATCGCCAATGTCAATGTACTTGCCAACAATCGCAACCTTAATTGTTTTTTTGGGCTTTAAAATATTGTCAACAAGCCTTTTCCATTCTGTCCAGTTTGGCTGCTTCTTTGATTTCATTCCAAGCTCTTTCAATAATTTCTCCCCAAGTTTTTCTTTTTCCAGGTCGAGAGGGATTTGATAAACTGTTTCTATGTCCGGCTCAGAAATCACATGCTCTGATATTATGTTTGCATAGGTTTCTATTTTCTTTTTTCTTACAACATCCAAAGCTTTTTTAGCCCTGCAGATTATGAAATCCGGGAATATGCCTGATTCGCTAAGCAGCCTTATCGCCTGCTGCGTAGGCTTTGTTTTCATTTCTTCTATATGGCTCGGGATTGGCAGGTAAGTTATAAGAATATAAGTCAGATTTTGCTTTCCAATATCCCTTTCAAGGCTTTTTAATGCAAATAGAAATGGAATATTTTCATAGTCGCCAATTGTTCCTCCGACTGCGATTAAAACGAAATCAAAGGCATTGCTTGCTTCCTTGATTCTTTTTTTTATTTCATCAGGAATATGCGGAATAAATTGCACGGTTTGGCCAAGGTACTCGCCTTGCCTTTCTTTATCAATAACTGTTTTGTATATCTGGCCTGTTGTTATGTTGTTTCTTTTTGGTATATCCATATTAAGAAATCTTTCATATGTTCCTAAGTCCTGGTCAATTTCGCCTCCATCATCTGTGACCCATACCTCGCCATGCTCTGTTGGCCTTAAAGTTCCTGCATCATAGTTGATGTAAGGATCTATTTTTATTGCAGTGACTTTGTAGCCATGCTCCTGAAGAATCTTGCCTATAGAAGCTGTTGTTACACCTTTTCCTACTCCACTCATTACTCCGCCAGCTACAACGATGTATTTAGGCATAGAAAGCAACACCTCGAAAAAAGTCAGAATTAAGATTTAACAAATATCTTAGTTGCATTAATTGGAAATGCAACAAGTTTTATTTATAGTTTATGGTTTGACGAATAGATTGGATTTGTTTTCGATATGGAAAAGAAATAGAGAAAAATTTAAATTCAAATAGTGTATTCGCAATTAAATGAACCTAATACAAAAAAAATGCGTGCCTTGTGAAGCAGGAACGCCTCCATTAGATGAAAGTGAAGTAAACAAACTTCTAAAACAAATTCCAGCATGGCAGCTTAAAGACGGGCATCTTTATAAAAAATTCAAGTTCAAGAATTTTATTGAGGCTGTTGAATTTATTAATAAAATTGCAGAAATAGCTGAAAATGAAAGGCATCATCCGGATTTCTGCGTGCATTACAATAGAGTTGAGGTTGAGCTTTGGACGCATGCAATAAACGGCTTGTCTGAAAATGATTTTATTGTTGCTGCAAAGATTGATGAAATAGGTTTGTGATATAATTCTTAAAATACTAAAAACACGATGTTTCTCATTGGATTGTATTTTTGCTATTAATGAAAATTAAAAAATCAATCCTCCACCATGACGTTCCCCACCCACCGCCCAGTGACCGAAAAATTTAAATATGTGAAACCACATTAAACCACATAAGGTGATAAAAATGCCAAATGTAACATTATCGATACCAGAAGCATTGCATAAAAAGATGAAGAAGCACTCTGAAATAAGGTGGAGTGAAGTAGTTAGAAAATCAATTTCTGAGAAAATAGAAGATTTAGAGATATTGGATAATCTTACAAGAAAAAGCAAGCTGACGCAGGCAGATGTTGAAGAAATTTCTCACAAGATAAACAGAGACGTTTTTGAAGAATTGAACAAAAGATGAAGATTGTAATAGATGTAAATGGTATCTTGTCTGCGTTAATTCGTGATTCAACGTCCAGAAAGATAATTTTGAATTCTGAGTTTGATTTTTACTTTCCAGAGCCTTCATTGCACAAAATCAGGAAATACATATCACACCAAGAAAAATCAATACAATTTTGCCAGAAGAAATGTAGATACCTCCAAGTACACCAAATATTGTCATCCAGAAAATTGCTTTGATATGTTCCCAATCCATTTAATCATACTCTTTTAATTAAATTCTTTATGTCTGCAAACAGCATAACTCACCAGAAGGACAATTTTTCTGGCCGACATCCATATATTGAGGACAAGACGAAGTGCAAACAAAAGGGGAATTACATTTATTCATTAATTCTTGTACTTGTTGTTGAGATTGTTCTATAATATCATCCATCTGACTTTTGGCGTCACTCATAACATCATCCATCATCTTATCTTGTTTTTCTTTTAGTGTTGTATCTTTTCCAATATCCTTAATATTGGTTAAAGTAATCTTGACTTCAGAAGTGGATACCCAATCCCCAGTTATTGATAATATAAGGTCTGTAGAGTCTTTTGGTAATTCAAAAACTATAGCACCTGCTACAGGTAATCCAGGTTGTAGTTGCTTTCCAAATTCTATAGCATCAGAGATATAAAAAAGGTCGTCAGATATTCTATCAAATTTTCTGTCTTGGTTATCTATGATTTTAAATCTTGGCGTGAATATCTGCTTTGTTTCTTTTGCGTTATTTGTTATCTCAAGATAAACTTTTACAAATTTTCCATTAGTTTTCTTATCTAGTAAAGAAGTACCCATTTCTGTAAAAGTCTCAACTTTAGTTACTTTATATATCAAATAATCAACTTGAATATTATGATTTATTGGATAACCTTTTTCCTTGAATTCTTGCTCTTTTTGTAATTTTATTTTTAATTCATCAACCATTTTCTTTACTTCTCCTATAGATTCTTTTTGTTTTTGAATTGATTTAGAACCTTCTTGCTTTCGTTTTTCTAATTCAGAGGTTTTGGATGTTAATTCCCCTTTCTCATTAATAAAGTCAGAAATTTTCCATGAATCATTTTCTTTCTTTAATATAAAAGCAACTTCACCTTCACTTACACTAATATTTAATGTATCATCATACACTTGCTTGTATCTGACTTTAATCTTTGCAGTTTCTGGCGAACTTTCCGTTACTTCTTTAGCTAAAACAAAATAATCCCTCTTAATTTTTTCCCATATTCCATATTTATCTTGGCAAACATCCTGTTTAGCTAAATTCAATACTTCATTACATAACTTTTCCCATTCAGAATTAAGGGTTTTCTGTTGATTAAAAAACTCTTCATCTAACCTCAGAGAATCCAAAGCATAACCAGTTACCAATTCCTTTTCAATTCTAATCTTTTTTAATCTGTCAGAAATTCCCGTATAATTGAACTGAGATATATAATCGTTTAAGATATTTTCAGGACCTACTGGTTCGATGACTGCATCTTTATCAATTTTGGTATCAACTATAGATTTACCAGTAGTTTGAGGTTCGCAAGAAGCTAATATAAAAACTAACATAACCAT
>CAYIKX010000141.1:0-3495 GCA_964364025.1 uncultured Methanosarcinales archaeon | reverse complement strand
TGTTGTACCCGTTCTCCTGCAATAATCTTACAGCACTCGCTAGTATTCTAAACTGTGCAGTTTTGTAATAATCTGGATCGTCATTTCCATCATCATAAACTCTGGCTGTCAATCCCCTATCCCACCATGATGTATTTTCTTGGAAATTCGTTGAGAGCAAAACCAGCGGGAAAGTTGATCTTCTGCCTTCAAAATGCTTAACGTAGCCTCCAACTACAACATCGCGTCCACTTATATTTGTTTTTACCCTCTTTTCAAGAGGTAAAAATCCATGCTTCAATGGATCAAAGTCTATATCTTCTTTAGTTTGCCATCCATTTCTGTCAATAATCTGCTTGAATCCTTTGTGATAACCTAATCCTACACCAAGAACAGGCCACCCCCTATCTGCTGCTTCAAGGCCCCAGTCAAAAGCAAGTATTCCTAATCCGCCAGTATATAAAGTAGGTGATGTTGTTCCCCATTCTGGGCTGATAATTGCAACTCTATAATCAGAAGGCGCCATGGCAATTCTTTGAGTCAATGACGGCTCTGGCACTTAAACCACCTTTAGAATAATATTTTTGGTAATAAAATGAGGAGGAAAAAAGCTGTTCAGTATACGGACACTTTGGACTTGCAATAGTGCGCCTCTTCTTCTCAAACTCTGCCACCACTTTAAAAGTATCCTAAGAATCTTTGAAGAACTTCTTTATATACTTTTCCTTAGAAACCTTTTTATACATTCTAAATTTGATTTCTTTTATGCTAGACATAAAATTCATTAGGGAAAATCCCGATGTTGTAAAAAAGGACTTGCACAAAAGAAATGAAAAGGAAAAGCTTGAATGGCTGGAAGACTTGCTGAAAAGCGATGTTGAATACAGAAGGTCATTGCAGGAAAACCAAAGATTGAGGCAGAGAAGAAATGAAATAACTGATGAAATAAATAAATTAAAGAAGCAGGGCAAAGATATAAAAGAAAAAATACATGAAGCAAAAGAACTGCCAGATAAAATAAAACAAAGCGATGAAAAGCTTGAGGAGCTAAAGAATAAGATTGAATATTATTTAATGAGGTTGCCAAACATACTGCACGAGTCTGTTCCAGCTGGAAAAGATGCAAATGATAATGTTGTAATAAAGAGTTGGGGTGAAAAGCCGAAATTTAATTTTGAGCTGAAGCCGCATGGCGAGTTACTGCAGGAATTAGGATTGGCGAATTTTGAAAAGGCGGCTGAAGTAAGCGGGCATGGTTTTTATTATTTAATGGGGGATATTGCAAGGCTTGAATTGGCTTTGGTGAATTTTGCTGTTGATTTTCTAGTTAAAAAAGATTATGTCTTAGTCGAACCGCCTTTAATGCTCAGAAGAAAGCCTTACGAAGGTGTTACAGATTTGAAGGATTTCGAGACAATGATGTATAAGCTTGAAGATGAAGATTTACTGCTGATAGCAACTTCAGAGCATCCAATCGCTGCGATGCTGATGAACGAGACTCTTGATGGCAAGCAATTGCCTATGAAATTTGTTGGGTACAGCCCTTGTTTTAGAAAAGAATTAGGAAGCCACAGCATTGACACAAGAGGCTTGTTTAGGGTGCATCATTTCAATAAAATAGAGCAGTTTATTTTCTGCAAGCCAGAAGATTCCTGGAAATTTCATGAGGAATTATTGAAAAATGCAGAAGAACTATACCAAAAACTAAAGATACCTTACAGGATTGTCAATATATGCACAGGCGACATTGGAACTGTTGCTGCCAAGAAATACGACTTAGAAGCATTTTTTCCGAGGGAGAATTTGTACAGGGAAGTCGTAAGCTGCTCGAACTGCACTTCTTACCAGGCAACAAGGCTTAATATAAAATACAAAAAAGGGGAAGAAAAGGAATATGTGCATACATTAAACAGCACGGCAATTGCAACCAGCAGGACAATAAGGGCAATTGCTGAGAACTACCAGCAGAAAGATGGAACAATAAAAATTCCTGCGGTTTTGCAGAAGTATTTGGGAAAGAAAGTGATTGGGAAGAAAGAATAGATTGATTATCGAAAAAGAGGATTAAATGGACAAATCGGAAAAAATTATTGAAGATTGTATACAAAGATTTCTTGCTTACTCAAAAGAATATTTGAAAATGATTAAGTCATTTAAAAAATCACATTCGGCTGGAAACCACATCCAGCTTATTCAGTTTCTTGCTTATATTGATGAATCACTTTATACAATAAAAAAGTATGCCAACAAAGAGCAGAAATTGAGGATCAAACAAGAAATGGGGCGAGATTTTCGTAAATTTTTTTGATATGTAACCTAACGCTAACTTAACATACTCTTCAATAGCAACATTTATATACCTTATTTTCTCATTTGATGATATATGCCAAAAAAATATACTGTAATCATAGAGAAAGATGAAGATGGATGGTATGTTTCTGAAGTTGTTGGGCTTCCTGGATGCCATACTCAAGGAAAAACCATCGATCAATTGATGGAAAGAACAAAAGAAGCTATTAGGGCATATCTAAGAAGCACTGAAGAACCGGAAATTTCTGGAGATTTTATAGGGGTACAACAAATCGAGGTGTAGTTTTTGGCTAAGTTGCCTAAGCTTACTGGCAAAGAAGTTGCAAAAGTAGTTTTAAAATTTGGTTTTGTTTTTGACCATCAGACAGGGAGCCATATGGTATTCAAGCATCCTGATGGGAGAAAAACAACTATTCCTCATCATTCTGGAGAAGAATTGGGACCTGGCTTACTTACTAAGATAATAAAGCACGATTTGAAAATAACTAGGGAAGAATTTTTAGAAAAACTATAAAATGGCAAAGATTCATTGGTTGGTTTATATTGCAGTTGGCTTGTTTGTTTCTGTTTTATCTTATAAGATAAATTACAATAATTTGTATTTGTTTTTTTATGTTGGGTGGATTTTTGTTTTGATTGGGATAATAAAAATGCTTTTTGGCTTTGGAAAAAATAAGGACGTAAAAAACCTACAGCAAAAAATGCAGCACAAAAATTTGACCCAGCCGCAGCATTCAATGCAGCATCACCAGAAACACCACTATAAAAGATGCCATAGATGCGGCAATGTGATGAGGCTGAACGACAGATTCTGCAGCAAATGCGGTCTAAGGCTTTAATTCTCTCAACAAAAACTATATAAACAATCAAAAACTAATTGCAGTAAAATGGGCGGATTGTTCAAAGATATTCTGGGAAGCAGTGAAACTTTGTTTAAGAATGATGTTGCGCTGGATTTTGACTACCAGCCTAAGATTGTGCCTTACAGGGAAAAGGAGCAGAGAATAGTTGCAGGCTGCATAAAGCCTTTATTTCAGGAAAAGAACGGCAAAAACGTGTTTATTTATGGGCAGCCTGGAGTTGGAAAGACAGTTGCATGCAGGCACATACTGAAGGAGATTGAAGAGGAAACTGATGACATAGAAACCCTTGAGATAAACTGCTGGAAGCACAGATGAAAGGCAAAAAGAGGATGCGGGAGTTTGG
>CAYIKX010000140.1:0-3530 GCA_964364025.1 uncultured Methanosarcinales archaeon | reverse complement strand
GACCACTCCGCAACCACGATGGGGGCTATTCCTACTCCTAAGACCCCAGCTACTATGACCAAGAGTACTTCAGTTGGCATAGAGTTTAGCCAGCCAACTCCAATTTCGTTAGCGCCGATTTTGAGGGCGAAAGTAATGGCTGCTACACAAAAGATAAACAAACCACAGACTTTTGCTAGGTCAATTGCTCTTTTCATTTTCCCACCCCATTCATAGCTAATTTAGAAATATAGAACGTAGGATCTTCCTCAACAAAATCGTCTCTTGAATTTTTGTAGAAAACTTTCACTTTGTCATCGCAAAACTGGAATTTCTGGCAGCTTTTGCCGCCATTGCAGTTTGTAAACTTGCCTTTATGCGCCCCGTCGTAAAAAGAAACACAAGTCACTACAACACAATTATTTTCAACATTGTATATGCATGGACCCCAATTAGAGAAATCTATCTCTTTTCTGTCAATATAGGCACCTTTATCAACAGATATGACAAATTTATTTAATGGTTTGCACTCAGTTAGATTACTTCTGATTGATACCTCTCCAGTTTTGCATGTTATATTCATTGGTGTTTGCCTTAAAGAACAATCTGTATTCGGACCTGAAATATTTAAACAGCTTGTATAGTTAAAATAATATATACAATTCCCAATTATTGGCCGCACTTCGTCATAGAAAACAGTATTGCAAGTTTTTACTTCTTCTAAATTTATAATATTTGTTACTTGAGAAATCTGGCTTACTACGGTTAGTGCAAAAAAGCTAATTAACAATAGAGTTAAAATTATTGGCTTGTTTATTTTCATAGATAACACCTCAGTTTTTGGTTTTTATGAATAAGTGAATAAGGGGTTTTTAGATTTCTAATTCCAGAAAAAGTAATGAGTCTATAAACTATCCTCTTTTTCAGAATACCAAACACCCCAAGAACTTAATATAAAATTACTTTTATTTAAAACTTTCTGTTTTTGTGACTTCTTTAAAAACATCCATTAATTTTTTAATGATTATTTTATTCCTAAACTCGTACCTGTCAAGGAATTTTAATCCGTTTATAGAAAGTTTTTTTCTGAGTTTTTTGTTTTTGAGCAAATCTGCTATAGCAAACCCGAGCAATTTTGGATTTCTCTTCTCCACAAGATAGGCGTCTTGCTTATGAATAAAAAACTTATCTGTATCTCCGGCTTTAGTCACGATGCATGGGACTTTTGAGAGCATTGCTTCCAGTATAGTTGTGCTAAAGCAGTTTTCAGTTGCGCTGCATGCTATAAAAATATCAGATATCGCAAGGTAGTCATCGACATTTGATGTCGGACCTGGCATGATAATGTGTTTTTGGATATTTAATGTTTTTATTTTATTTTGAATATCGTTTTTTAAATGTCCTTCTCCAATCATGATAAACTTAACATTCTCAATTTCATCAATAACGTAAGGAATGGACTCAACAAAAGTCAATGGGTCCTTTAATTCCTCAAATCTGCCAATAAATGTTATAATATGCTCATTTTTAATATTAAGATTTTTTTTTATTGATTTTATGTCGTGTTTTTTAAGGAATTTATCCTCGTCTAAAAAATTCTTTATGTCAGCCACATTAGTTATGCCCATGCCCTTTATTGATTTTATCACGTCATTATGCGCAGAAGTTATCATGTTCATTCTCTTAAAAACGAATTTGTTAAGCCATTTTGGCAATCCCCTTATGCTGCCGCCGTGCTCTGTCAACACTATTGGCTTCCTGTAAAAAATCTTTAATGGAATAGCAGCCAAACCTGATAAAGTCCAGTGCGCATTAATGACATCGCATTTTCTGGCTATTTTCAGTGATTTTATCAGGAAAGACAGCATGAAAAAAGGCACTTGTATTTTCGGAAGAAACTCATGCTTGAAGCTTTCCCTCATGCCGCCGCTATAGGTTAGTTTCTGTAATCTTTTTGGATAGAAGTAACTAAAGCGGTATATCTTCAAATTATCTCTTACTTCATAGTCTTTTGCTCCTGGACCTGCAGAAGCAACAACTATAACGTCTTCTGTTTTTGCCAATTCCCTTGCCCAAGAGTGCATGAATGGCACCCAGTAGTCATTTTTTGACCTTGGATATGATGTGCTTAATATGCATATTTTCATTATCTTGGACAAAATAAGGCGTATTAAAAAACTTTCCTTTAATTTTTGCAGTTGTTGGCAAACATTTTTATAGGGTTATTTATTGGTCTGGGGTATGGGGACAGCAAGAAGAATTTATAAAAATACAATTTATTTGGGCGCAGCAGAAATAATATCAAAGATACTGCAGTTTGTAGTTATGCTGTATGCCGCAAGGCTGTTAACCAAAGAGCATTTTGGAAAATTCAGCTTTGCATTGTCATTATCCTTAATAGCCATTGTTCTTGCTGACTTGGGAATAAACACATTGCTTGTAAGGGAGATTTCAAGGAACAAGAGCCTTGCAGCCAAGTATTTTGTGAATGCCTTTTCCGTTAAGGTTGTGATGTCATTCATTGCTTATTTTATTATTGTGGCAGCTCTGAACATGCTTAATTACCCTGAAGCTACAAGAAAGATTGTTTATATAATCTGGATGTTTACTATACTTTCAACATTTACTGAATTATTCTACTCTATATTCAGGGCATTTGAGATGATGTTTTATGATGCATTCCTGAAGATACTGAGGATGGTTATCTTGACTTTTGCGGGTCTTTATGTTTTATTCAAAGGATATGGTGTTTTTGCATTCAGCTATGTGTTTGTTTTTGTCGAGGCTATTGTAGTATTAGCTGCGTCTATAATAGCCCTGAAAAAATTCATTAAATTGCAGTTAGTCGTTGATTTTCCTTTTATTAAGTCCATCATAAAAAAGGCATTTCCCTTTGGCCTGGCTTTTGTTTTCGGCAGCATTTACTTCTTTATCGGAAGTGTTATGCTTTCCAAAATCAAGGGTGATATAGAAGTAGCAGTTTACAGCGTTGCGTATAACATTGCGCTGGCAATTTTATTCATACCAACTGTTTATACAAATGCAATTTACCCTGTTCTTTCAAGATACTATAAGGATTCAAGGAAAGAGCTTAGAATATTATATGAAAAATCCTTCAAATACCTTTATGTTATAGGCCTCCCGATTTCAGTTGGATTGTACTTGTTGTCTGAAAGAATTATATTCTTTTTCTATGGAAATGCTTACTCTGGGGCTGTAATAGCCCTGCAGATAATATCATGGTACTTGTTTATTAAATTCATCAATTTCCTTCTTGGAACAGTGTTGTCGTCTGTTGATAAGCAGGATAAAAGGCTGCTTGGTCAGGGCCTGACAGCCATATTTAACATTTTTCTCAACATTTTGCTTATACCAAAATTCGGCTACATCGGCGCTGCATGGGCTACTTTCATGACAGAAATATTTTTAATTGCGATTTATTATTGGTATGTGTCAAATAGCCTGTACTTATATAATTTTACCACCATATTAATAAAGCCAGTTATTGCAGTTATCGCAATGTTTTTGCTTATTAAATTCTCAAATTTTGG
>CAYIKX010000139.1:0-3607 GCA_964364025.1 uncultured Methanosarcinales archaeon | reverse complement strand
TACGGAGCGCTTTTTTGGCCGTGCTCCTTGTGGTACTTGAGAATGCAATTATGTCTATTTCATCTACGTTTTCCTAGCAGGAGCATGCGCCGAACGTTATTGCTTCCCTGACATCTTTTGTCTTGAAGCCCCTGCCTGGATTGAATTTAAGCCTTTTCTGGGTGTTTTTCGCTATGGTGTGCATTATCTTTACGCATTCTATTGGATATTCCCCCTTAGTTGTTTCGCCTGACAGCATCATACAATCTGCCTTCTCAAAAACCGCATTGGCAACATCTGTAACTTCTGCCCGGGTAGGCATAGGATTGGCTATCATCGACTCCAGCAGATGAGTTGCTATTATTACAGGCTTTCCTGCTTCAATGCATTTGTCAACCATCTGTTTTTGCACTATGGGGATTTCCTCTATTGGTATTTCAACTCCCAAGTCGCCTCTTGCCACCATCACTCCATCAGCTTCATTAATTATCTCGTCCATATTTTCAACTCCTTCTTGGTCCTCTATCTTTGCAATCACCATTGCATTTGACTTGAATCTGGCAAGAAGCTTTCTCATCTGCAAAACATCTTCTTTTCTCCTTACAAATGACTGCGCGACAAAATCTATGCCAAATTTTGCGCAAAGCTTCAGGTCTTTTATGTCTTTTTCAGTCACAGAAGGCAAATCCGTCCTTATGCCAGGCATGTTTATGCTTTTTCTCTTTCCAAGCGATCCCTTATTAAGTACTCTGCAATTTATGTGATAATGCCCGACATCCAAAACCTCAAGCGCAATCAAGCCATTGTCAATCATTAATATGTCATTCTTCTTTACTTTTTTTATCAGATTTTCATAGTTGACAAAAGTGTGCTTCTCCCCCTCTTGAATGTCGCATGCGCTGCTCACTGCTATTTTGAATGAATCTCCAGTTTCCAATCCGTATTCTGTTGCGCTTGTCCTTATTTCAGGCCCTTGGGTATCAAACATAATTCCAATAGGAAATTGCGTGCTTTGGATTACCATCTTCAATCGCTCAACAACCATAGAAGTCCATTCAGGAGTGCCATGAGACATGTTGATTCTTGCTATGTTCGTGCCTGCTTCCGCAAGCTTTCTTATCATGCCTTCACTTTCCGTCTTTGGGCCTATAGTTGCAATTATCTTTGTTCTTCTCATAATAGAAATCGAATAAATGCCAGTTTTTAAAGTTTTGTGGTATGTTTATTTAGTTGGGCAACCCAATCTTATAGCCCACTCGTCATTTCCAAATTCGCTTAATCTGCAGAATTCTTTATAAAGCTCTGCATAGCCATCTACTATCATTCTTTTATTTGATATTTCCCATGAGCCTCTTTCTGATAGGCACCACACGACAGCTACCATTCTGTCATATCTATCGTATAGCTGTTTATCGTCTTGATCTATTAATACTTCAGAGCCAACCGGGCACAATTCACCAAGATACTGGGTTGCTTCTTGTCCACCTTTCTGATTGCTTTCAGGAGCTCTTACTAGAACAAGTCTTATACGCTCTCTTAGACTATAAACATAAAGCGTATCTCCGTCCACTATTTTTCTAACCTTAGATTCCTTGCAATAAGCAGTTCCTTTACATAATGCATAGTTCACTTGACTGCTTGGAGCAATAGAACCCTGACATGCGAGCATCGATGCCAAAAGCAAAGTCGGTGTAAATTTATTTACAACTGCCTCTAAATTCTTCGATAGCATAATTGAAAGTATAATTTAATAATTTATAAAAATGTTTCCAGAATAAGTTTACCTCAAATTCCCCCTCAGCCTTTCAGCCTCAAGAATCTTGCTGATTGCATTAATATAAAGCGATTTTCTCATATCGCATTTGAAATCATTGCAAACCTTTGAAAGCTCCTTGACAGCATTTGTCATACATGTTCTTAGCTTCTCTAAAACTTCTTTTTCACTCCAATAATAATTCATTGAGTTCTGCACCCATTCAAAATAGCTTACAACTACTCCTCCTGCATTTGCCAAAATGTCAGGCACTACGAAAATGTTATTTTTCAGCAATACTTCATCTGCTTCCGGAGTTATAGGACGATTAGCCATCTCCAAAATAATCTTTGCTTTTATATTCTTTGCATTCTTTTTTGTAATCTGGTCTTCAAGTGCAGCTGGAATTAAAATATCTGTTTTTAGCTCAAGCAAATCTTCATTTGATATGTTCTTTGGATTTTTAAATTTAGAGATTTTCCCGGTTTTTTCTTTATGGCTTATTACATCTTTAATATTTAATCCATTTTTATTATAAATCCCGCTTTTTGAATCACTTACTGCAATTACTTTATAGCCCCCTTCATGCAATATTCTTGCAATATTCATGCCTACATTTCCAAATCCTTGTACTGCAACAGTTGTTTTCTTTGGCTTCATGTTAAATAAGCCTAGTATTTCCTGCAGAACATAAGCTCCTCCCATTGAAGTTGAGAATTCTCTTGCTTTTGAGCCGCCAAGCTGTATTGGCTTGCCTGTAATTACGCCAGGAGCATGCCTTCCTTTAAGCTTCTCGTATTCATCAAGCATCCATGCCATTATCTTTGCATCAGTGTTTACATCTGGAGCTGGTATGTCTATATCCGGCCCAATAAAATTATTTATTTCCCTTATATAGCCTCTGCTTATCCTCTCAAGCTCTTGCTCAGAAAATTTTTTTGGCTCAATCATTACTCCGCCTTTAGCGCCTCCATAAGGCAAATTGACAACAGCGCATTTCAAAGTCATAAGAAAAGCCAGTGTCTTTATTTCCTCAAGATTAACCTCGGGATGAAACCTTATGCCTCCTTTTGTTGGGCCTCTGGCATCGTTAAACTGAACCCTGTAGCCGGTAAAATATCTTATACTGCCGGAATCAAGCTTAACAGGAAAGCTGAATGTGAGAATTCTTTTTGGTATGGCAAGGACATCAAGCTCTGCTTGTCCCAAATTTAGGATTTTTGCAACCTTATCTATCTGGCTATAGCAGTTAATGCAAACATTGTCTTTTTCCATATAAAATAGAAAATAAAAAGAATTTATAAACCAAGCGCTTTCTTCAGAGCTTCTTTGTCGTAGCCGACTATGATTGTGCCATTCACATCAGTTACAGGCACTCCAAACTGCCCGGATTTCTCGAACATCTCGTTTCTTGCCTTTTCGTCTGCTCCGACATTGACTTCGTTATATTTGATATTATTGGCTTTAAAAAATTCCTTGGTCTTTATGCACCAAGGGCATGTGATTGTGGTATAGATTTTAACCTTTTTTGTTTTTGCTGATGATTTCTTTGGCACCCTATTCACCTCTATAAGTATATCAAATAAGCAAAAATAAATAAAAAATATTTTAAAAATTAACTAACAGCATCCTTCGTTTTTTCCCATTTTAACCTCCTTTGACAAGTTGATGTTTTCTAATATAATAATCTTTCCTTTAATACTAAAATTTTGTTTGTCAAAAACCACCCATCATAGATGGGTGACATGTTTACATATCATATTAATCAAGTGGTTTTGGACATTGCGAAAATCGCAGATTTTCGAGACACTGAAAATTCGTTGAATTTTCATTGCTACAAAATTCCACTTATTTATGGGTAGTTTTTGAGCATCG
>CAYIKX010000138.1:0-3627 GCA_964364025.1 uncultured Methanosarcinales archaeon | reverse complement strand
AGCCAGGCTGGGTAAGGGATTACAGCTCAACACATTACGTAGTGTGCGCTTCAGGAAGCCCACAGCAAAAAACAGAAATCCAAGCGAGTGTAAGCTGCTCAGGCGGAACAATCGTGAAAATGACAAGAATAGTTGTATACAACGGCAAGCCAGTAAGGCTTGTGGTTGCGATGTGCGGTTAATTGAGGATACAATGAAAAAAACAAATTTCAAAATTGACGAGATTGTGCTTGTGCTGGTTGTAGCTTTTATAGCTATTATTGTAAGCGTTTATGACAATGCCGTAAAAAAGCCCGTGATAGAGGCGGAAAGAATAACCATGATGCTTTTAGATGATCATGAGATAAGTTTTGCAAGCAACGGCATAGTTGATGAAAACAAGGTGAGGGAAGTCCAGCAGATGCCCTACAGCCAGTTAAAAAAATTTTTCAACGCCAAAAAGGATTTCTGCTTTTACATTGAAGATGAAAATGGAAATATTATTCTTGCCAAAGGCTCTTCTAAGTTAAATGGTGATGGAATAGTTTGTGCTGAATAAAGATAATAACTAAATTTTATTTCCTTACCTTAAACCCGCCGCTAGGCAAAGCCCTTATTATCTCGTCAATTGTACCACCTATCCTATACTGAATGTGCTTTGCAACTGAGCTTGCTTTTTCATTGCCTTGTTCCAAAACAATATATTTTTCACAATTTGCCCTAATTGCATCAATCGGGCCTGACATTATTTGTTGATTTTTATTTATACCGATTGCTAAATTTATTTTGTTATTTATATAATTTGTCTTGCCGTAAATCATGAATGCCCCTTTGCCCATGTACTCTCCCGCTTTTGTCTTTTTGCTCACCTGCTCTGGATTAACATAGAAAACAGAGCTTGTCTGCAGCCCAAGTTTCCATGCCCTGCTGAATGTGCAGGTTGCATCAGCTGCCTCTATCTTTGTTTTTTCTCCAATCTGCTTGCTTTCACTTTTAACAACAAAAAATGGCGAGCCAGCCATATCCGTATGGAACACTAAATCATTCGAGTCAGTATGTTTTTTTACGACAATCTCGTTGGAAGTTGCATCCCTGCCGCCTATAACTAAGAACCCTTCAGAACTAAAAAACCACCTGAATTTTTCATACCATTCGCGTTTTCTCTCCTTTAATTTTTCTTCCTTACTTTTTTCAAGAACAAGTTTATCTCTTTTTGCTTCCAACCCCTTCAATTTCTTCAGATTTTCTGCCAATGCTTTCTCTGCACCTTCAATTTTTTTCTTGGATTTTTTTGCTTTTTCAAAATAAACAGCAGCATTTTCGTCAATTGTTTTTGTCAAGTCCAAAACAAGCTTTGCCATATTTTATCGAATAAATTTATTGTTTTTATATTTATTGATTAGTAACATTTAAATAAACATTGTGCAAAAATTAGGATATGGCAGACGAAACAATCACCCCGGAACAGCTCAAGGCATTGCAGGAAAAAATCAAGCAAATGAGTCCTGAAGAGCTTAAGGAATTCCAGAAAAAGCAGTGCATATTCTGCCAGATTATTGCAGGCAAGATACAGGCGAGAAAAGTTTATGAAGACGACAAAGTGACAGCCATTCTTGATATAAACCCTGCAAATCCGGGACATATACTTCTCTTGACTAAAGAGCACTATTCAATAATGCCGCAATTGCCGGACGACGAGGTTGCTCATGTCTTTATGGTTGCTAAACATTTGTCTAACTCAATGCTGCGCTCAATTGATGCCCAGGGAACTAATATCATAGTAGCCAATGGGATTGCAGCTGGCCAGCGGGCACAGCATTTCATGGCGCACATAATTCCAAGAAAGGAAAATGACGGAGTTAATTTTATTCTGCCGCAAAAAACAATGGAGCAAAGCGAGATTGAAGTAGTCGGCAATAAATTAGTTGCTGTTTTAAGCGGCTCCGTTGAAAAGGAAGAGGAAAAAATGGCATTTAAAATGCCAGAGCCAAAAAAGAAAGAAGCGCCACAATCTAAAAGCAGCATTAATCTGGATGATGTTGCAAAATTTTTGGGTGTAAAATAATGGCAACGGCAAGGGAAAGCTGCATAGTATGCCAGATTGTTGGAGGCAGAATCCCGTCAAAAAGGGTTTATGAAGACGATTTGGCAATGGCTGTTCTTGATGTCAACGGCTCAAATCCCGGACATTGCTTTGTAATTCCCAAAAATCATTATCCGATTGTTGAGCAGGTGCCGGACAAGGAAGTAGGCAGATTATTTCAGGTTTCCAACAAGATTTCTACTGCCATTTTTGAATCTCTAGGCGTGCAAGGAACAAATATCTTTGTTGCAAACGGGATTCCTGCAGGCCAGACAATCGCTCATTTTACCATTAATGTCATTCCAAGAAGAGAAAATGATGGAATTAATCTGCAATGGCAGCCAAAGCAGCTTAGCGAGGAAGAAATGTCAACAATAGAGCTCAAGCTGAAAGAGCAGACAAAGAATATTGGGCATTTTGAGAAAGAGGAGAAGAAAGCAAAAACGCAAGCGCCAAAGCCAATAATTTTATCAGACGAGGAAGAGGAATATTTCTCAAAACAATTGAGGAGATTGCCTTAACGATTTTTGAATTATATTTTCTAAACAGACTGATGTGTTCTAGTGCGACTCATATAATCTTCAAACAACTGATTGACCTTTTTCTCAAAATCATTTACTTTGTTTTTTTGCCATTGAGCCAATGTGATAGATTTAGGGACCTCAACTCGTATACTAGAAATATCTCTGCTATTCCTGCTTAGAAAATATACTAAACTACTGCTATTAACCATGGACCCGATCAATAAATCTGATGCCCCATTGATAGCCCTGTAGACTAATTCCTCTTGACTTGTATACGACATTTATCTTTTTAGATTAATAACTAGTTTTTAAATCTTTTTATATCAACCACATCAGCGGGTTCCCAAACAAAAATGTGATGATAAAAGCAATCAAAAAGCTTGGAACAAAAGGGATTCCTTCTTTTATAAGAACCTTATTGACTTTTCCTTTTTTGTACAATTCAACCAGTCTTCTAATCTGTTTTTTTTCAATTCCCAGATCTTTCGGGCCTGCAATGTACTCTTTATTTACAATTATGTCTTTTACAATCCAGTCTCCCTCAGTTAATTTTGACGGCTCTACAAGCTTGTGCATAGAGGATTTTTCAATTGCCCTGACAAAAATCCATAAATAAAACGTAGTTAAAATTAAAAATGCCAATGACAAGATTAATATTCTAATGTAATAAACTTTAATCAGAAACAAACTCACTAACAGAAAAGTCAATGAAATTAAAATTATCTTCTTTGATTTAACAATCTTATTTTTCGATAATATCCTGCTGAATTCTTTTCTGAATTTTTGCTTATCCCTGAAAACCAAAAGTATGCTCCATAACAGCCCATAAATCGCTCCGACAAACAGTGCATTGATAAAAAATACCAACAAAAATTCTTGTCTTATCGAGCTTATATTAATCCCAATCATTGCCCCCAAACCCATCAGCATTTTACTATCGCCACCGCCCCATTGCCCTGCATAGAACATTATGTACGCAACCCCAAAAAAAATCACAAGCCCCATGATGCTGCTGATTATGTAAGATTGGTCCGAAAAAGT
>CAYIKX010000137.1:0-3654 GCA_964364025.1 uncultured Methanosarcinales archaeon | reverse complement strand
TTATTCTAGCGCTTTCCTCTTCATCTGATTTAGGCAATTTTAAGTAAGAACTTACCCTTTTTAATTCAGCCAAAGCAAGCTTGAAGTTCCTTTCAATTGCAGTTGATATCCTATACTGCCATTTTCTAAGCCTGAAGAATTTGTTCCTGTCTTTTCCGCCAAGTTTTAACAAATCAGCTTTTTGCCCAACTTCTGTGCCTAAGCCCTGGTCGTATTGGGTATAAGTCATCGGAGCTCCAGAACGTCTCCTTTTCTCGCCCTCTTCACTATCAAATTCTCTCCATTCCTGCGTAAAATCAACCATCTTCTCTTCAATAACTAGTCCGCAGTCTCTGCAAATAATCTCCCCCCTGTCCCTGTTCCAAGAAAGATTGATGCCGCCACATTCAGGGCATTTCTTCACCAAATCTGCCATTTTTGATTCACCTGTGTTATAGTTTATAGTAATATTTGTAACCCCTTTTACGAAAACCCTTTAACCCCCTTTAACGAAAAATTTAAAAAATGAATTGTTGTAAAATTATGATTGCTGTCGGCAAATGTGATAAGATTTATAAAGAAGTAGTAAGAGGTTATATATAAAGCTTTCGGTTTTGAATTTCTAATTTTTCGAAATTATCCATAATACAATCGAAACCTTTAAATATATATACACATACACATACATAGCCTATGGGAACAAAAACAATATCTATAATGGATGATGTATACAAGCTTTTAGTTAGGAATAAGAGGCATAATGAAAGCTTTTCTGAGGAACTTAGAAGAATTGTATCAAAAAAAGGCAATATAATGGAATGTGCTGGCTTATGGGCAATGAGTGAGAAAGAAGCAGATGATATGAAAAAGAGCATTGAGGATTTTGGCAAAAAATTTACTAAATCTCTTCTTAGGAGGACAGGCGATACATGAAATGCCTAGACACCACATTTTTAATAGATTTTTTGAATAATGACAAGTACGCAATTAATAAAGCTATACAAATAAAAGATGAAGATATTGTAACAACAAGCGTTAACATTTTTGAGGTTCTCTTTGGTATTTATATAAAAAAAGAGTCTAAACAAAACGAATTAGAAAATTTCAAAAAATTAATATCCAATATTGATATTTTGCATTTTGATGCAGAATCTGCTTTTTTGGCTTCAAAAATAACGACAGACCTAATTAAAAAAGGAAGAGAAATAGATGCTATGGATTGCTTGGCGGCTGGAACAATGCTGGCAAAAAATTGCCATAGTATAGTAACCAGAAACAAAGAGCATTTTCAAAGAATAAAAGGAATTGAAGTGGACAGTTATTAGATATATTCTACAAAATTAGAAAACTATGAATATACACTTTTTTGAGTTTGACTTGGAAACGGGAAAGAAATCAAAAAATACAATACCTCATTATGCAGTTAGATATTATAATACTGAAAATGGTCGTATGGTAGAAATAGGCGACGGCTATAGACATGAACTGCATCTAAGCGCAGAACATTGGCATAGAATTTTAAGAATTATAAAAAATGACGAATTAGATAAGAGTGGAATTAAAGCTATTACAAGAGGATTGATGGCATGTTGTTTGCCTGAAGAATATGAAGGTAATTTAATTTCTGCTATAAAAACTGGTAAAATTAAGGAAATTTCGTGACTTATTTCAAACCTTGTCAAACCATATCTCAAATTCCTTTCCTTTTACCTTTTCCTTGCTCATGAAAGCATGCTTCTTGCTCGGCTCCAGCTCAGAAATCCTGAATTGCGAAGCGCCGACTTTTTCCTTAATAACCAAACTCCATTCCTTGAGCATTTCTTTCAGTTCTTCGCCTGTTTTCAGGAATAAAGAGATAGTGTCGGATTTGCGCAAGCCAGCCTTTTTTCTTAAAGCCTGCACTCTTCTCATAATCTCGCGAGCAAAACCTTCTGCTTCCAATTCATCTGTCATTTCCTTGTTCAGGTAAATAAAGCCATTCCTGAAAGCGCCTTCCTCGTAAGGCATTGGCACGTCTCTTGTAACAATCAAATGCTCTTTTGTAATGTCCGCTATACTGCCATCCACTTTGCAGGAATACTTGCCTTTTTCATTTATCTGCTTCAGCACGCTTTCAGGGCTGTCAATTGTAAGCTGGGCAATTATTATTGGAGCTTTGTCCCCGAAATCAGGCCCTATTTTGGAATAATCAGCTTTTATCTTTATCCTTGCATTTGGCATGGAGTCGACTAACTTCACTTCCTTTACATTAACCTGTTTTTTTATTACATTCCTTAATTTTTCAACAGCTTTCTTTACATTTTCATCTTTTACTGAAATTACAATTTCCTTTAAGGGCCATCTCACGCCAAGCTGGAGCCTTTCCCTGACAGCAAGGCTGCTCTGCACAATCTCGGCAATTGTTTTCATCGATTCTTCCAGCTCTTGGTCAATCAATTCTTCGTCATATTTTGGCCATTCATGCAAATGAATGCTGTCCTCTTTCAGCTTGAACTCATGCTTTAGATTCTGGTACATAGTTTCTGTTATGAAAGGGGCAATCGGCGCAAACAATTTTAACGAGCCTAATAAAGCACTATACACAGTGTAAAGCACTACTTTTTTTTCTTCATCGCCCCCCATTGAAGCTTTATCTCTAGTTAATTGTATGTAAGTCCTGCTTAATTCCAGGAATAATTCTTCAACCTGCCAGGATATTTCATTAATCCTGTAATCGCCAAATAACTCTGTTACCTTTTTGATTGCTGAATTAAGCTTTGAGAACATATATCGCTCTTCAACATCAAGCTTATGCTGCTGCAATCTGAGATCAGCAGGATTGAGCCTGAGATTTTTAGCCATCTCTATCGCATATTTGTGCAGGTTCCACAGCACAGTCAAATTTTTGTGCTTGACTTTCATGTCATCAAAGTTATAATTGATGTCGACTCCAGGCGCTGTGCCTCCTATCATATAATACCTTAATGTATCGGCTCCATATTCCATAATGACTTCCTGAGGCAGAATATAGTTGCCTAATGACTTGGACATCTTTCTGCCTTGGGCATCATTTATGAAGCCGTGCATGTAAACTGCATTGAATGACTTATTGCTCATTGCAACCATTGAAGCGACAAATAACAGATTAAACCATCCCCTGATTTGATCTATGCCTTCCAAAATGAAGTCAGCAGGATACAGCTTTTCAAACAAGTCCTTTCTTCTTGGATAATCCAAACAATTCCAGGATGCAGAGCCCGCATCTATCCAAACATCAAGTATATCAGGAATCCTTTCTTTTTCACTTCCGCATTTGCATTTTATCTTAACTTCATCAATCCATGGCTTGTGCAAGTCTTCTGGAATTCTCCCAGCCAATTTCTTCAATTCATCGATAGAGCCGACAACAACGAAATCATTGCATTGACTGCATTTCCATATTGGCAATGGCGTGCCCCAATATCTCTGCCTTGTGATGCCGTTGTCTCTTAGATTAGTAAGCCAGTTGTCAAAATTCCTTGAGCCTGCGAATTCTGGTACCCATTTTATTGATTTGTTTAATTCACGCATTTTGTCTTTTAAATCTTCAATCTTAAAGAACCATTGGGTTGTTGTCCTGAAAATAACAGGATTCTTGCAGCGCCAGCAATGCGCATAGTCATGATCTATTTTTGTTTCAGCTGTTAATAACCACTT
>CAYIKX010000136.1:0-3707 GCA_964364025.1 uncultured Methanosarcinales archaeon | reverse complement strand
ATTTGAGCCCATTTGAATTATATAAAATGTATACTTAATGACTTGACTTAACAGATTAAAATATGACAACAATTAAAAACATAAAAACATTTCTAAATCTATGATTCCTATCAATGTTTCATTAAGCCACTATAAGAGAGCAGATATACAAGAGGAGATTATTGCCAATTCCAAGGACAGGGAAGTTGCAGCCAGGTTTAATGATAATTTTGGAAAAAGGCCTGATGTGCTGAGGCATGCAAGCGACATTCTTGAATTGGCAAAGCAGGGGGCTACATCATTCCATGCATCAGAAGAGCTTTGGAGCAATCCATTGCAGCTTGATTCTTCAATGAGAAGGCAGGAGCTGGACAAATTAAGGATAGGGTGGGATTTGATAATAGACATTGACTGCGGAATATTTGATTATTCAAAGATAGCTGCAGATTTAGTCGTAAAGGCATTGAAGTTCCACAAAGTAAAATCTATTTCGTGCAAATTTTCAGGCAACAAGGGATTTCATATTGGAGTGCCGTTTGAAGCGTTCCCTGAAAGAATAAGAAGTGAAAGCATAAAAAATATGTTTCCTGACGCACCTAAAAAAATTGCGCTTTACATAAAGCACATGGTACTTGATGAATTCGGAAAAAGAATTCTGAGTTTTGAGAACAATGATTTTAGCGCAATACTGGGAAAAACAGGAAAAAAAGCAAATGAAATAATAGAAATTAAAAATGGAATTAAAGAATTTAATCCAGAGACAATATTGCAGATGGACACTTTGCTGATTTCTTCACGGCATTTGTACAGAATGCCTTATTCCCTGCATGAAAAATCCGGCTTGATTTCAACACCCCTAAATCCTGAGAAGGTTATGCTGTTCAGAAAAGAATTTGCGCTGCCAAAAAATGCCAGGATAAGCAAGCATAGGTTTTTGGATAAGAGTAGCGCAGAAAAAGACGAGGCAAAACAATTATTGACAGAATCTCTTGATTTCAGCATAAAAATTGAGGACATCAAATTAAAGGATAAAAAAGAGTTTGAAGTGCCAAAAAACGCTTTGCCGGAAGAACTGTTTCCGCCATGCATAAAACTGATTTTAAATGGACTGGAGGATGGAAGGAAAAGAGCCTTGTTTATTTTAGTTAATTACTTCACTTCCATTGGATGGGATTATGGCAAGATAGAGAAAAAATTAAGCGAGTGGAATGCAAAGAACAGGGAACCCTTAAGGGAGGTTTATCTTTTAGGGCAATTAAGATACCACAAGCAGATGCAAAAGAAGATATTGCCTCCAAACTGCCCAAAAAGGGATAACAACATGCCTTTAGCTAATCAGCAGAATTACTACACAGACTTAAGAATATGCAAGCCAGACAGCTTTTGCGCTAAAATCAAAAATCCTGCACAATATACAACAAAGAAAGCCTGGATGATTGATAAGGGCAAAAAGCAGGTTAAGCAAAAACAATAATTGGAATATCAAAATCTACTATTTGCGAAAACTATATAAATAACCAAATAAATAGCTTTTAATAGCAAAAATAGAGGTGATTGGATGGCTTTTGGCGTACAGGAAATAACATTGGCTATTATCATAGGCACATTAGCAGCAATAGTCTATTCTTTGAGAATTCTGGTCTTGATGGAAAGAAGGATTGCCAGGATAGAGACGCATATTGAAAGGGTTGTTGACAAGATTATCAAGGAAGAGATAAAGATTGAGAGGACAATGAAGAGAAGGCATTAATTTTATTTTTCAATATGATATTAATTCTTCAAAGGATAAACCTCTAAGTTCTGCTGCTTTTAAGCCAATTACATAGCCTTTTGGCGTTTTTTCTAAATCTTCTAAGTTAAGAAAAAGCCAGTCCTTTCTCGCAAATCTGACTGCAAACAATGGCTTTGCATCAAACACATTTGAAAAGTCTTTAAGCTGCTGGACATCATGCTCATCCAGGTATATTTTATTGGTTTTTGAGGATTTGCATTCTATTGACAGTCTTCTTGTCTTGTTGCCTGCAAGCAAATCCGGACCAGGGTATTTCATTGAGCCGGAGCCTGCAGAGCGCAAAGCAGCCCATTTCTTTGACCAGAATAAATGCAGCAATTCCCTTTCTGCTTTTGATCCCTTTTCTTTAACTGACATTTTTAATTATTTCGTATTTGATATTATTTTATTAATTCTTATTTTATAGATTTATTCTATAATTCAATCTTCATAAAATCCTTTGCGCAAATCACATTGTCAAAAATATTGCGAGCATCTTCTTCTAATTCCTGCGTATTCTTGTAGCGAGCACTAAAATGAATTAAGATAAGTTGCTTAGCATTTGATTTATTTGCTAGTTCTGCAGCCTGCTTTGCTGTCATATGCCCATATTCCTCGCTTTTACCAACTAATTTTGAAGAGTAAGTGGCTTCGCAAACAAGAATGTCTGCATCTTCTGCTGCCTTATAGCAGCCATCACACAAAACAGTATCAGTAACATAAGCAATTATTTTTCCTTTTTCCATGTAAGCGACATCATCAGGCGCAATTTTTCTGCCATTATGCTCTATTTCCATGCCTTGCTGCAATTTTCCAAGCAATGGTCCTGATGGAATGCTTAATTTTTTCACCTTTTTCATGTCAATCTTTCTTTTGTCTTTTTCAGCAAACCTGAAGCCAAGGGTTTCTATGCCATGCTCCAATGGATAAGCTTCTAATTGAAAGTCGTTATTTTCAAAAAAAATGCCGCTTTTAACTTCCTTGACAGCAAAATCAAGCCTTTTGTCAAAAACAAAAGCCTCAAACATCTTTTCCATCCTTTTTTTTGTTCCTGCTGGCCCATAGATTTCAAGCGTATTGCTGTAATCCATTGAGCTAAGGGTTTGCATCAATCCAGGCAAGCCCAAAACATGGTCGCCATGCCAGTGGCTGAGCAAAATCTTTGTTGTTTTTGTCAGGCTTATTCCTGCTATCTTAAATTGTCTTTGTGTGCCTTCCCCGCAATCAAACAAAATGCCTTCAGAGCCGTAGCTAAGAAAAACTGCTATCTGGTTTCTTTCTTTTGTTGGAACCATTGAAGATGTTCCAAGAAATGTCAGTTGCATACTATAGAGAATAGGAATATAATTTATAAGGGTTTGCGTTTGACTTAGGAAAAAAGATAAGTTTATAATAGATAATTTACTACTATTGGAAAATGGGCCCTCAAAGGAGACGATTTTTGGAAAAAATGGTTGAAGGTGCGGCTCTTGTTGGATTAGTAAGTACTTTTGGATACTGTGCTTATGACTTAGCAACTGCGCCAAGATCGCCTAATTTTCGCCGACCAGATTATATTTTCCATGACGATATTGAAGGCGAACATATCGCATTTTATGGTGGCCGTAACAGTCAAAACTTGGTACTTGAGGTTAATAGGTCTGATGGAAACAGTGATGTGCATCCAACAATAGATTGCAATTGCGATATGATAACTAAATATATAATATATGATGGTCGTGTGCCACCAATATCTAAGCGACAAACAAGGGTTTATCTCCTTGATGAACAGGGCAAATTCTTAAGCGGGGGAATAGCTGAAAATGGTGCCACAACTGCCCAGATCGAAGATAAACAAGAAGCCCAAAGGCAAGTTGATAATTATCTTACCAAGATTAAATGGAACGGAAAAACAGGTATTTAATTATAGTGTTTAATGGGCTTGTTTGCAAGTTCCATTAGTTGCACCTCATTAGCA
>CAYIKX010000135.1:0-3707 GCA_964364025.1 uncultured Methanosarcinales archaeon | reverse complement strand
TTGCAGCCAAAAAATACAATATTAAATTATGCCTAAGGCATTCAACAACATACTACAATTTTTTTCTGTTCCCCTACACAAAATTTATTGCGCTTTCAATAGCAAAAAAAGCAGCTGCTTACGCTTCAAAGCTTATGTTTTCAAACCCGCAGTCGATGCAATGCTACATAGATTTTGGACTTGTAGAAAAAAACTCAAAAAAGATTGTAATTTTAGGCCATGCTACTGATACAAGCATCTTCAAGCCAGTTAATGTCAAAAAAAATAATAAAAAAAGTAATAAAACTGTGCTGCTTTCAGTAGGGGCTCTTATAAAGGTCAAGGGCCATCAGAATGCAATAAAAGCGCTTAAAATCTTGATTGAAAAAGGGCACAAAGTTGAATTGTGGATTGTGGGTGAAGGTGAAGACAAGCAATGGCTGCAAAATATTGTCAAATCAGAAAGCATGGAAAAGAATGTTAGGTTCCTTGGCAGAAAAAACCACAACGAGCTTGCCTTAATATACAACAAAGCTGATATATTTGTGCTTGCGAATCTGCAGGAAATAACTCCTGCTGTCAATGAAGCGCTTGCATGCAAAAAGCCGGTTGTGGTAATGGAATGCGGAGGAGCTGATTTTGTTGTTCCAGACAAAAATTACGGAATTGTAACAAAAAAGGACTATATATTGGATTTTGCGGATGGAATTGAATTTTTCCTTAAAAACAAGAAAATAGCTGCCGAATCTGCAGAGAAAGGTTACAAAAGAGTCATTGAAAATTTTTCTATAGAAAAGGTCGCTGAGAAAATTTATAATGCTTATTGCAGTTAAATGCATCGTCAACATTTTTGATAAAGCTATATCATCAGTAAGCTTTTTATAAAAACTTAAATAATCAATCTTATGGGTGAAATTACCTACTTTTTTGTTAGAAATCGTGAAGACTTTAACGCTGCCAAAAATCTAGTTAGTAAAAGAACTATTAATTTAAAGAGTTTAACAGTTGTTTTATGGGATAATTCTTTTGAAAATTTTTTTATTAATAATGGCATAAATTATCTGCTTTTTGGAAATTATGCTAAAAAAATTGATTTTAATTTTGTCAGCAAGGGAGTATTGCAGCTTGTAAATACATTTCCTCATATAAAAATATTAAATGGCAAAACTCTTGTGGAACTGCTGGAATATGACGGGTATTCCTTATGGTGGTTCCTAAAGCAGGGATTTTACTCACACTGCACAAGGATTATAAAAGAAATTTACACCCTGAAATTGCTTATTGAGGAAAGAAAAGTCAAGAATATTCTAATTTTAAATGAGGATCAAGAATTTCTTGACATATTAAAGGAAGCTGCAAAAGAATCAAATATAACGATAAAGTTCAACAAAAAGAATATTTCTGCAGGAAACTACAACTTTTTCGAAAACAAAAAGAAATTATTTTTGAACTATCTGCCGAGGCTGATAAGAGCGGTACTAGGTTTTGTCAGGTCTATTCAACCAATAAAAAATGAAAAAAAGTGGAATGTTTTGCTTTTCACCAAATCAGATGTATGGTCAAATATAACAGGAATAATCAGAGGGGATACAACTTCATATACAATCCTGAGGGATATGTCTAAATCAGGCGACTATAATACAATACCCTTAGATGTTGCAATCAACACGCCTGCTGCATGGAAAGCCATCAAGGAAAAGAAAAAACCTTTTATCCCTTATGAATATTTTATTTTCAGGAGTTTTTTTGATTCCAAAATACGGAAAGTTGTGAGACAACAAAAAATAAGATTTAGTGCATTATGGGAAAAAATAGACAAGGAAAGCAAATTAAAGAAAGTCCTTATTAGCAATAATATAAAGTTGTATCAGTTTCTAAGGCAACAAATAAAATCATATTTCTTTAGTAATTTTGATTCATTGATAGGGACTGTAAGAAACATCGAAATAGGCAAAAGGATTTTAGATGAATATAATATTGATGCAACAATCTGTGTAGACGAGAATGGCAACTCAAGATTTTTGGTTTTTGCATCTAAAATTAAAAATCTGCCATCAATCGCATTGCAGCATGGTATTATAGCACCAATATTCACTGTTTCTTATTTTTATTGTAAAGATGACTTATATAAGTACAAGCAGAATCTCAACTGCCAATTTCCAGATAAGACAGCAGTCTTTGGAAAACACTCAAAAAATATGCTTAAAAAAATAGGAAATTACAATAACAAGCAACTTGTTATAACAGGACAGCCTAGATCCGATATTTTCTTTGAGAATAAAGGCAAGTACTCCAGAAAAAGAATATATAGCAAGTTGGGCATAGGTTCAAATAAAAAATTAATTGTATTTGCATCGCAACCACTGGAAGAGCTTTCTGAATCTAAAATAACGCTAACTGCAATTATCGAATCTGTAAGAAATTTAAAAAATGTAAAATTGGTTGTGAAATTGCATCCCGGCGACAATGAGCTTTATTACAAAAAGATCATAAATGATTTAAAGTATGATGCAGTCGCGATAAAGGACATAGACCTGTACGAGCTTCTTTATTGTTCAGATTTGGTAATCTCAATACAATCCACAGTAATCTTGGAAGCCTTGATGATGGACAAGCCAGTCATAAAGATAAACTTGATAGAAAATTACGATCTTTTTGGAGGAATTACGCCACCAGGCATCATAGAAGTATTTAAAGAGAAGGAACTTTCAAGAGTCATCAACAGGGCATTGTCAGACAAAGCATACCTGAAAAAAATAAGGAATCAAAGGAAAAGGCTTGTTTCTGAATATTTTTATAAAATTGACGGCAACTCAACGAAGAGATTCATAAATCTTGTCAGGGATTTGCTGAAGGATAGAAACAAAAAATCTGAAAATATAAAATAAGTATAAGAGACAAATAATAGACATTTTATTAAATATTTTAAACACAAATAAATTTTCAAAACAAGCCAAAAGATTTAAAAACAACTATATTCCTACCATAATTAACTTTTAAGCATACATCTTTTGTCCTATTAACTAATAACGATTTAATGTTAAATATAAAGAATGAAATAAAATATGAAAAAAATAAGAATTATAGCAAGGCTTGATGTTAAAGGGCCTAATGTAATCAAAGGAATCCATTTTGAATGCCTGCGTGTAATGGGAAAGCCAGCTGAATTAGCAGAGAGGTATTATTTGCAAGGTGCAGATGAATTGATTTATCTTGATACTGTAGCAAGCTTGTATGGCAGGCAGAATCTTCTTGACATAGTAAACCAGACTTCTAATAATATATTCATACCATTTACAGTAGGCGGAGGGGTAAGGACACTTGATGATATAAGGTCTTTTCTGAAAGCTGGCGCAGACAAAGTAGCGATAAATACTGCAGCAACAAAAAATCCAGGCCTTATAACAAAATCTGCCAAGATGTTTGGCTCGCAATGCATAGTTATATCAATCGAGGCAAAAAAAATCGCAGATGACAAATGGGAAGCATATAGGGATGATGGAAGAGAAAAAACTGGGCTTGATGTAGTGCAGTGGGCGCGAAAAGTTGAAAAACTAGGTGCGGGAGAGATTCTTCTGACATCTGTAGATCAGGAGGGGACAGAGGCAGGCTATGACCTTGAGCTTATAAAAAGAGTTTCTGAGGTTGTTTCTATACCAGTAATTGCCTGCGGAGGAGCTGGCAGGATTGAAGATTTTGTCTCATGCGCAGAAATTGGAAACATTGAC
>CAYIKX010000134.1:0-3748 GCA_964364025.1 uncultured Methanosarcinales archaeon | reverse complement strand
ACAGCAGGAAGAATGCACAGCAATATTAATTTAATTGATGAAATGAAAAAAATAATAAGGGTTGCAAAGCCTGACTTAAAGATATTTGTCGGCGAAAGCATAACTGGAAATGATTGCGTTGAGCAGGCAAAAACCTTTAATGAGGCAGTTGGCATTGATGGAATAATATTAGCAAAAGCAGATGTAGATGAAAAGGGTGGGGCGGCTGTTTCTGTGAGTTATGTGACTAAAAAGCCGATTTTATTTTTAGGAACTGGACAAAAGTATAGTGATTTGCAAGTTTTTGATTCTGAAATTATAATGAAAAATTTAGGATTAACTTAATTAAATTTTATTTCTTAATTTCTGGCAATCTTATATATTGCCGTTCCAATGCCATTTTGAATTTCTTTCTCAATCCGCTTACATCCAAAGGATTAGATTTATTTAGTGTATGGTCATCTTCAGCATGATAAGTAGGTGCATATACACTTTGGTTAGTAGGGCTAACTAATGCAAAATATATTGTTTCTCGCGTAGGAAAAATAGCATCAGATTTAATCATATATTTTCTGCCATTTAGATTTTCGGTATATACGGAAAATGATCTTAATCTATTGAGTTTTACAACATTACCATTTTGAATTGTTCCGTCAAAGGTTAAAGATAAAGTGTATTCTATTCCATCTATTGTTATAGTTTTAAGATAATTAGGGTTTACAGGTTGATTTTTTTTAACTGGCAGAGAACTAGATACATCTTTTAGATCTTCGAATGAGGCTACACGTTCATTTATCGTATGTCCAATATGTGTACTATTACCTTTCAAAACAAATTCTCTTGTTAAGTAATAAGGATCCTTCATCATATTTTGAATGATTTGGTCAATTCCATCTAAGTGAAGCAAATCTGGTACTGGTAAATCTGGTATTGGTTTTTTTTCAAGGTCATTTTCAAAACTTAAAGCTTTTTGATACATTTGCCTTCGGTACGCCTCCCTTTCGGGCGTTCCGGCAGGCGGCATTTGTTTTTGTTGTGTCAGTTGTTCTTGCTGTGGATTAGAAATAGTTGATTTAAATGCTCTAGTTGCAGCACTTAATCCACTAGTTACATATACTCCAAATTCTCTTCTCGAAATTTCTCCTAACATTTTAATATTAATACTTTGGTAGCATTTATAAATCTTTCTATTTTTTACTACTGAGAAATAATTACTTAATCTCTAATAAAACTCAATCTTCCCTTCAAAATAAATCCCCTTGTGCAGTTTTACAGGGCGCCATTCGTCGACAACCAAATCCGCATCAAGCCACTCAGCAAGCTCTTCTGCATTGCCAATTGTTGCTGACAAGCCGATTATTTGAGCATTTTTTAATAATTTTTTCAGAATAGTCAATAAAATCTCTAATGTAGGGCCTCTTTCAGGGTCGTTAAGCAGATGGATTTCATCAACAATTACAGTTGCTATGCTGGAAACCCAAGGTATATTGTGCCTAAGCAAAGAATCCATTTTCTCGCTGGTAACTATAATCAAATCATACTCTGCTAAGTATGGATCTGAAGAATCAATGTCACCTATAGACAAAGCGATTTTTGATATCTTGCCATATCTCCTCTTGAAATCCTTATATTTCTCAGAAGCCAATGCTTTTAATGGCACAATGTATATGGCTTTGCCTTTATTTTTGATTATTGACTTAAGCGCAGCCAATTCCGCTATTAATGTCTTTCCAGATGCTGTTGGAGTGCAAACTAAAAGATTTTTGCCTTCTAAAAGCCCTTTTTTAATTGATTTTTCCTGCGCAGGCCTAAGCTTTGTGATTTCTTTTTCCAGAATATCATACAATTCTTTTGGTATGCTGTTTTTTATTGATGCTAGTTCCATTTTAGTAAAGATGCCCAAAATCCAATGAATAGACAGAGCCAGTTGACCTTGTTGCTGACAAATACAAAACAAGCTTTGTAAATTCGTTAACAGCTTCTTCGTCTGTAATTGGATAGCCTATAACTGAATTCTGCCTTATTTTCTTCCAGTCGGCATCCGGCATTCCTTCCGGCTTTAGGACAGGTCCCGGGGCAATTGAATTGACAAATATCCCTCTCGGGCCAAGCTCCACAGCAAGCACTTTTGTCATCTGCATAACAGTTCCTTTTGTTATAATGTACGGCAAATATTCAGAATATGCTATGCCTAATGACGTCCTGTCTGAAATTGTTATAATATGGCTTCCTTTAGGCATTAAACCCAAGCTTAACTGAATCGGCCAAAACGTCCCTTTGACATGAACATCAAAATTTTTCTGCAAGTCTTCATCTTTTATTGATTCTAGTTTGGTTTTATAGAATAAAGAAGCCATCAAAACCATAATATCTATTGATTTGAATTGTTTTTTTATCTCATTTACTGCATTTAGTACATCTTGCCGCGAAGAAACATCTGCCCGTATAATCAAAGTCTTGACTTTATATTTTTTAATTTTTTTTGCAGTCTCTTCCACTTCTTTTTTAGATGTGTTATAAATCAAAACCAAATTAGCGCCGTGCTGGGCTAATAGCTCCGCAACCTTTTGGCCAATTCTTTTGCCGCCTGTAATCCATGCAGTCTTTCCCTTAAGATTGTAGAGCTTCATATAAGCTTTGATATACTAGCATGTTAAAAACTTTTCTATGCGGATTTTCAGCCAGCCTTATGCCAGAACAAAATTTATAAATCAATCCAATTTTTAAAAATTTCATGAGATTTACAGTGCATCTTGGCTTTTCGATATTGCTTGCTGCCTTATTTTTCCCCGTTTTTGGATGGAATTCCCTGCTCATCCTTGTTGGCGGAGTGCTTATTGATGCTGACCATTATATCTATTATGTCTTAAAATTCAAAAAATTTGACCTTTTTGAATGCAACAAATACTTTACAGAGGACAGCAAAAAGAGCGATTATCATGTGTTTGACGGCTTGATGCTTGTTTTTCACACTTTGGAGTTCCTAATATTGATGATAGTATTGTCTTTTTACAGCAAGTTTGCCCTGGCATTGACTATTGGCATTGCCAGCCATCATCTGCTTGATTTTATATGGTTTTATTTCTTCCTCAAAAGATTTATTCTTAACCACTCCCTGATTTGGTGGCTGATCAAGGAAAATTCCGCAAGTTTTAAATAATCATATTTTGAGTTGCTTAATTATGGGCATAATAAGGAAGGACTACATTCTTGACAGGTGGGTTTACTATGCTACTTCCAGAAAGAAAAGGCCGCAGGAATTCAAAAAAATTATCGTTAAGGAAGACTCTAAAAAATGCTTTTTCTGCCCCTCGAATGAGCATCTGACACCGCCTGAAATCGGAAGGCTCGAGTACAAAGGAAGCTGGAAAATAAGGTGGTTCCTGAACAAGTTCCCCGCTGTTGAAAAAAAAGGAAATGCAAAGATAAAAACAAAAAAATTCTTTTCAGAAGGAAATGCTTACGGCATTCATGAAATTATAGCTGAAACCCAGCATCATAAATCGCAATTGGCGGACTTGCCGGTTCAACAAATAAGAGAGCTTCTTGAGGTGTGCAGATTCAGGATAAAAGAGCTAGGCAGGGCAAAAAACATAAAATACGTTGAAGTATTTAAAAACCACGGAAAAGACGCTGGGACTTCACTGCTGCATAGCCATACGCAGATTATGGCATTGCCGCAAATTCCTGAATTAGTGATGGAAGAGATTGAAGCAGCTAAAAAATATAAAAAGTGCGCTTATTGCGAAATAATAAAGCTCGAGTCAAA
>CAYIKX010000133.1:0-3783 GCA_964364025.1 uncultured Methanosarcinales archaeon | reverse complement strand
ATCTTCTCAATCAAAGACAGGCACATCACAATAAGGCAGGCCCAAAAAGTTGTCAAAGAATCTGCAAAAAAAGCTGGCATTAAAAAAAGGGTTTTCTGCCATGCATTAAGGAGCAGTTTTGCAACACATTTGCTTGAGGCAGGCACTGATATAAGGGTTATACAAGAACTTCTTGGCCATTCTGATCTCTCAACAACGCAAATCTATACAAAAGTTTCAACACAGCAATTAAAAAGGGTAAAAAGCCCTTTGGATACTCTATAGATTAAAACTTTTAATCAAAAATAAAAAGATTTAAAAACCAAACTCCATTAGGCTTAATTGCAAAATGTTCTCTTTGGCTTGCAAAGTTTTGAATTCTGGGTCCAAATTTAGATGTGGTTTCGAATTGATATACTTCTTTATTACAGGCACTCCTTTTTCTATTATCGATGTTACATAGTTACCAGCAAGCTGCTCTGATATGGCAAGTTTTTGGGCAATATCGGCATATGTGACAGCGCCTTTTTCCTCTTCAAGCGTGTATATCACTAAAAACACTTCTTGCTCCCTTCTATTTAACCTTTTCACATCAAATGGATTCCTTTTAGTTATATCCATACTAGATATATCCATACCAGATGATGCAAGATACATTTGAATCTGGTCTATTCTTTCGCTCAACTTGTCAAGTTTGTTTTCGACCTCGCAAATGTACTCGTAATTTGCAGCAATCTCATTTGTATTTTCATTAATTGTCTGCAGATGCTCCTCCATCCCATGCCTGGTTTTTGCAAATTCTGCCTTAATTTTACTTAATCCACTTGAATCTATACTTATTCCTCTACGAAAGATTTTTCCAAAAATATTAAACACCCCCGCTTTTTTAGGAAAAACAATTCTTTATATAGATTTCTATTTTCTACTATATCTGTTTGATAGCAGCTTTTGAAACATAATGCTTTTCTTTACCTTGTTTTATTATTCCAACTTCTTCTGACTGCTCAATCTCTTCCAATAGGCGATAAAATGAGCTTTTGGAGCAAAATTTCTGCTCATCTACAATTATATCCTTGAGTTGCAAAGCAGATATCTTTTCATATTTTTTAATATACGACAGTATTACGCTTTTAATGTATTCCTTTGAATTTCGTGTTAATCTTTTTATTATTCTTTCCCTTGCGTATAGCTTTTTCTGTTCTAGCCTATCAAGTCTTTTTTCTATGCTGGAGAGTCCCAATTGCATCTCATTTGACACTTCTTTTTGCATTGGCTGAATTGGCGGTTGTGCATATTTCCCGACTTGTATCTGGTTTCTTGTTAATTCATCCACTTTATTATTTAATTCTCTTATCTTTGCCATGATTCCTTCAAATGAGTAATACTCATCAACAATATGCCTTATTTCCTCCCTTGTTTTTGGCATGTAAGAAAGCTCTAATTGGAGCCTTTTGATTGCTTGCTCCTGCTCCATGCTTTTTCTGTAGAAGTAGTTGAGCCATTGAAAAATGTTAGTGGCATCCCGCTTAACATTCGCAAACGATTTTTTAAGAAGCTCGTTCATTCTGTCCAATTTTTTCTCTGTGGTATCCTTTTTCCAGAACATAAATGCAAAATATAATCCCATTTATTTAAATCTTTTCATTTTTGGGAATATTATGGGACTGTAGTAGGACTAAATTGGGAATAATTGTAGTCGACAAATTATGAAATTTGAGACTAAATTGGGATAATCTTGGGAATGTAATAGGACTATGTTGGGAACAAGATTTTTAAAGAATAATTTAATAAAATTTAATGAAAAATGTAAGCTTTATTTTCAGAATAAAATTTGGGAATATAAGAAAAAATTTAAGAAATTTTTAAGGTGATTTAAAAATTAAACTTTTTAGAAAGTTAAATAAAAGCTAAGAAATAACATAAATACTCATTAAATGTGAGCTGGTATTAAGAAGAATATAGTATTTATTTTCCATATCGAAAATAAAAATTATTTTCGAGACTGAAAATTTACTCGTGAAAAGTGAGAGTTAAAATGAGTGAAATTGAATCAAAATCAGGATTGGCAATGCTTCTATCAGATTTAGAAGGGTTTAACGAGCCAAAAATCAGGCAGGAGCAGTACTTAATGGATAGTGAGGTAGGTGCTTCTGCTCTTTGGAATGCTTATCTTTTAAATGACATAGAGGGAAATGTTCTAGCTGATCTGGGGTGCGGCACAGGAATACTTGGCATCGGGGCCCTAGTTTTAGGTGCAAAGCAGGTATTTTTTGTAGATTCTGACGAAAAATCATTGGAAACAGCTAGAAATAATGTTTTAAAGGTAAAAAGTGAGGGTTATAGATTAGGAAAGCCAAGATTTATTTGCAAGGATGTTGAAAAGCTTGAAATGAAGACTGATGTAGTGCTTCAAAATCCGCCTTTCGGAACTAAAATTAGGCATAATGATGTTATTTTTCTGGAGAAGGCTTTGGAAATAGCGCCTGTTGTATACTCTTTTCATAAAAGTGAGAGTAAGGCATTTTTGCAGCGGTTTTCAATCAAAAATAATGCTGAAATTACACATATTTGGGATTTTAAATTTCCATTAAAAGCCACTTTTGCATTTCATCGACGACGAATTCATAGGATTAATGTAAGCTGTTTTAGGCTTGAAGCCGAGTAATCTTTATCGTCGATAAAAGTAGGATAATTAACAACAAAAGATTTTTAAATGAAGTCAATGTTCTCTTAATTGCAAAGATGGAAGTAAAAATTCTCGACGATAAAAAAAATAGACTTATGCTTGAAATTAAAGGTGCAGACCATACTATATGCAATGCGCTAAAAACAGAGCTTTGGAATGACAAGCACGTGAAGATTGCAGCATACAGCATAAGGCACCCTCAAATCAGCATACCTCAATTGATAGTCGAAACAGATGGCGAGCTAAGCCCGAAAAATGCCTTAATAAACGCAGTTCAGCGACTTCACAAAACAAATGAAAAATTCAAAAAAGAATTCTCAGCAGCAATAAGATAAAAGTTCGTCTAATAGTTAAATTATATATGAAAATAATTCCGAAGATAAAGCAAAAAGAATATAAATTCATAGTGCCTAACTAATTGAAACGTTATTGATAATTAGATCCAACATCCTCAAACGACTTTTTTATGATTAACGCGTTAAAAGTAAACCGTTTGTGCTTACTTAATCAGCAAAATGAGGTAAAAATGTTTTTCCGAATCAAAAAAATCAAAGGAAAAGAGTATGCCTACGTTGTAGAGAACCGATGGAAACCAACTGCAAAATCAGTTGAGTTGAACGCGAGCTCGCGTTCTCGCGAGCATCGCACTTTGCGGGGCATGAAGCCCCGAGGGAGCAGGCAAAAAGTCAGGGGTTATCTTGGCAGAATATACAGATTCAACTTGAAAAATGACATCAACTTACTCCAGTTTGTTAAGGCGGAAAATCTGCAAGGCTATCTTGATGAGAATGATGCAAATAAAATAATTACAGACTTAATTGAATGGGAATTTTTCAAGTTTGGCATAAGCAACGAGGGATTTTTTGCAGACTTAGCCGAGAAAAAAATTCAAAAGAATAATAAAAATGTCGTAATACTAATCAATGATGGATTTCTGTGCAATCTAACTTTAAAAAATCTGCTTGAGTTTAAGCCTGAAAATGAGGAGAATGACGGCTATCGCCTGGCAAGGGCTTTTGTTGAAGCAGGTATAAAAGTGCCGCAAGAGATTTTCATTGGTTTATTTGGAAAATTGTATAAAACAAAAGAGTGATATATCCTATATGGTAAAACTTATT
>CAYIKX010000132.1:0-3847 GCA_964364025.1 uncultured Methanosarcinales archaeon | reverse complement strand
AAGCCAGTTATAGTTTCAACTATCTGTGACTTCCCATGATCCACATGTCCAATTATAGTACAAACTACACTTCTCAATACCATCCAATTAAAAACGGAAATTTAATTTTTAAGGGTTTCTATAATTGGTAATGTCGCAAATTAGTCAGTTCTGAATAAGTGTCACTTGCGTCAGTTAGTAATCTTTATTTACTCCCAATTTCCAGAAACCCACCTATCTAAAACTTCTCTTAATTGTGGAACTAAGGTATAGAAAATAGCCATGCTACCAATAATTTCATTAACCGATACAATTAATCCCCCTGTTGGTATTTCTTTGAGATTATATTGAGCTTTATCACAAGTTAAAATTATACAAGGATAACCATTATTAACATATTCTTCACATAATTTTAAAGTAGCTTGCTTTGAAGATAAATCTTTTATATCAGGATTTACTTCTTTTATTTCAACCAATCTACAGAGTAATTCTTTGAAAGTTTTATTATCAACAAATCTCTTCCCTTCTTTTTTTAACTCTTCCAGAACATCTATTGCAACATAAACATAAGCTTTTTTACTTTCAGCAACAAGAAAATATAACCAATCAAAAAAGATTTTAGCATTCACATCACCTTCAGGTTTTCCCCAGTTTTCTACTATGGTCTTATCAATTATATATCTTATTTTCTTCTTAGTAGAATTTCTAAAAGATTCAAACTCTTTATTTAGTTTAATTGTATAATAATCTTTATCTAATTGATTATCTATTGTATTCATAAAAAAATAAAATAGAGAACAATTTATAAAGATTTATCTTCTTTTAGCTTATTTTCAAGATACCTTGATATTGAATTATTCGGTAGAGCCTCTTTATTAATATCTATATCAGAACCTGTTGCATTATTAATAATCCATGCTTGACCCTTACCATCTACCTCAAATTCAGGTAAATTAGTTACAAACCATTCGTCTCTCTTAAATTTTACCATTTTAACATCACCCCATTAAAGGATGCTAACCTTTTAAAATATATCGCTAATTTAACTGCAAAGAAATTTAGCCCACCAGCAATATCACAGACATCCATAGATTAAAAATAACTTAACTAGTATAAATAATTTTGCTATACTTATGTATATACTATATCACAGATAAGTTTATATATTAGTATATATACAGATGTATATATGATAACTAAGAAAGAGGTTATGAGGGTTGAGATAAATTCCGTCCAGATAAATAATAATCTAAAGAAATTAGAGCAGGGAATAGAAATTATAACAAAAGCGATGAAATTATTGGATATTCCAGAGGAGGTTTTAGAAAGAGAAACCAAACCTTTTGGTAATGCAAGCCACATAATCTTGCCTAAAGAATATTCAAACAAAATTGTTAAAATAATTATCAAAAAATAAACCGAGACCCCAAAGGGTCTCAGGAGGACTAAAATGTACTGCAACGCACAAAATAATCCTCAATATGAGGATAATATAAAGAACATTAAAAAACTTTCTGAAATCAGGGAGTTAAGAGCAAAAGAAGTTTTAATGGTTGGAAAGCCTCAATTAATTTCAGAAGAGGAGTTTATAGTTCCATCTTCAAATGGAAAAGATAGCTATAAAGTAATCCATTTGGATTCTTGGAGATGTAGCTGTTTGGATTTCAAGAATAGATGCCAGAAAATAGGAATCTACTGCAAGCATATTAAAGCACTTCAATTATTTTTAAAATTAAGAAATAATCAAGAGGTTGAAGATTTTGATGTATTACAAATCGCACAAGAGGAAGGGAATTGTCCTAATTGCAGTTCTGAAAATATTACAAAGCAAGGTTATAGAATAAATAAATCTGGAAAGAAACAAAAGTTTAGATGTGTTGATTGTAATAAATTCTTTGTAGCTGACCCTGTAAAGCATCATAAAGCAACAGCTAAAATAATAACTCTAACTATGGACTTATATTATAAGGGATTAAGCTTAAGAGATATTACAGATACCCTAAAGCAATTTTATGGAATAAATCTGCATCATGAAACAATAAGAAGATGGATAACTAAATTCACTGACAGGATGAATAAGTATGTTGAAACTAAAACTCCCGAATTAAGTAAAGTTTGGAATACAGATGAGCAGATGGTTAAAGTTGGAAAGGATTGGGTTTGGAGCTGGAATACAATAGATAATGAAACTAAATTCTGGATTGCTAACACAATAAGCAAAGGCAGAAGTATTAATGAAGCAAGAAAGCAGTTTAAAGAAGTCAAGAAAACAGCAAAAGACCAAAAACCAGAATTATTAATCACTGATGGTTTGCACTCTTACAAGAAAGCAATTAAGAAAGAGTTTGATACAAGAAAGAGATATGGCAAGCCAATAGACAAAGCAGTAGAACATTACCACAAAGCGGGAATAAGAAAACCAATAAACAATAATAAGGATATGCTAATGAATCTTAAGTAGTTAGACATACTGCCGGTTTAATATTTTTTATGTACTTTGCTTTCTAATTTTGAAATAATCTTTGCTGCTTTTTCCAAAAACTCGCTGAAATCTTTTGTCGGCATAAGATTGATTACCTTTTTATCAGGTTTGGCAAAAACCATGAGCTGATCACCGGGCTTAATCTTAAGTGCTCTTCTTAATTCCGCGGGAATAACAAGTTGTCCCCTTTCACCCACAGTTACCGCTCCATAAGCTTTACCTTTAAAAATTGCATTCATGGCTTATCCTCCCTGCCTGCCGGCAGGCCCCGTTCTACGGGGCAGGCAGGCTTTAATTTGTATGAAATGTATGAATAGTATGATAGATTATATTGATTTGTTTGTCAATGAAAAATAAAAAAGGCTATGATCGATTGATTCAATCATAGCCTTTGGCCTCTCTCACGCAGTTTTTATAACCAGCCTTTATCTTGCCAATACTGGTACTCTCCTTGCCACTCTTTTTTTCTTGCCTCGATTATTTGCCTGAAATGCAGTCTAGCTTGCTCAATAATTTCCAATTGGTCAGGATAAGCCTTTTTTTCTTTTATATCCATGGCGAGTTTTCTGCCCAATTTAAAAGCCTCCTCTTTTTTTTCCTCAACTGATTGCGCAGCAGAGGATACGCCTCCTGAATATTGTGCTCCGCAAGTATGGGCATAAAACTTGATATAGTCCAGAACCTCTTTGTTCTGCCCGCTTCCCGAAGAGACAACGCCTGCGATATATTTACCCAAGAGCCGCTTACAGTGGATAAAATGCGCTGAACGGTCAAAAAGCGCCTTCATCGAAGCCGTAACCTGATTTATGTAGTTAGGTGAGGCTAAAATTATTCCGTCAGCCTCAAGCATCTTTTTAAGAATTACCTGTACTTCATCCGGCACCAAGCAATGCAGGATATTTTTATGGCACTCCTCGCAATGCTTGCAGAAAAATACCCTGAAATCATCTAAATGGATAGTTTCAATATCAGCGCCTTCCTGCAGGAGCCCTCTTAAGACTTCCTTGGACAAAAGAAAGGTCCTGCTCTTTTCCTTGTGCGGACTTGAAGAGATTAGTAGTATTTTCATAATCTACTCTACCCCACTTTTTTTGTGCGCAAGGCTTCAAACAACAGCCGCAATCTTTAGGCGGCGGGAGACCAATCTAAAAGCTCAAATCCTTTTATAATGCTATCGCAAACCATTTGCACAATGTTTCGAAGGTCTCCCACATCAGCCTTGCCTAATGCCATATAATATTTATACCTGTCTCCAATCTGAACTATCGCTGGTGGAAAACCTTTACTCAAAAGTTGAGTGGTCATAATCAATCTGCCTACTCTTCCATTTCCGTCAAACAAAGGATGAATCGCTTCAAATTCATAGTGGTCCCGGCCGATTTTACC
>CAYIKX010000131.1:0-3930 GCA_964364025.1 uncultured Methanosarcinales archaeon | reverse complement strand
TAGTCTGGCCTTGCGATGTCACAATAATGCAGTTTTGCTTTTCCCAGAATTTATCTTCATGCAGCCTTTCCCAAACAGCTTGTTTTTCCATGTAAATTATGTATTTTGCCTTCACGCTCTTGAATTCAATGTTTTCAACGTTTGATGGGATGCTCCAGCCGCCGCTTCCCAGCTTTGCCCAATTTATGGAATCACCAGCGTCTTCAATTATAACATTGCCTGCAACACTTCCCATCTTGTTTGCATTTATATTGAGCTGCTCCCTTGAGCACTCGGTTATCAATTCCAAGTCTTCTATTGCCTTGTCGCTTTCAACCTGGTCATCTACAATGTTGATATTTGAGCTTGGAATTGTCCTTTTGGCCATGTAGAAAACATCCCTTAAGCTTGCATGCTTTCCTACATCCAAAAGGTTCTTGCTCACTTTCGCGACTTCAAGAGTCTGCAAAAATTTCTTTGCATGGCCTACATTAAAGAATGTCCTTTTCTGCTGTTTTTCCCCCAATCCAAGGGTTTTTGTTTTTGTGTCATAAACTACGTTTGACAGCGTCCTTAAGGAAAACTCGATAGTCGGATTTCTGCCTTTCTCTATGTCAACAACAAGCTTTTTTCCAAATTCCTCTAATTCCTTAGCTGGCTTCTTCTCCTGCTTCTTCATTTTCCTTTTCTTCTTTCTTCTTGAATTCCATCCTGTAAAGCTTGTCGTCTTCATCTTCCTGCGATATTTCCTGCTTTATCTCGGGCTTTACAAGCATTTTCTGCAAACCCTTTAATATTCTCTCTTTGTTTTCTTTTGTTAAAACATGCAGCGAATCAGCAATTTCCGGGATGTACTTTTCAAACATATTGGCTCTTTCTATTTGTCCTGAAATCCTGACCTTTTTTCTGACATAAGTTCCAAGCAGTCTGCCGCATTCCTGCAAAGCAAGCTTAATTTCCTTTATTATCTCTGCATAATGCGCTATTGCTTCCTTGCTCTCGCTTGTGAATGGCACCCATACAGATGCCATGTGAACAGCAATAACAACTGGACCTATTGGAATAGAATCACCAGATTGCTGCAATCCATAAGGCTTCCAGCTTGTTTCTATTATCGCTTTTGTCATTGCACAAGCTCCTTCTTGGTATAGTAATGGAACTCTATTGGCAAACCTCAAAATATTTGCTTTCTCTTCTTTTGGAATCTCTCCTCCAAAGGCGACGCCTATTTCAATAATAAAAGGATTACCTCTATAAACTGCAGGCGGCCTGGATGCCGCGCAATAAAATTCCGCTTTAATCTCTTTTCTCAGGCCCTTTTCAAGCAATTCTTCTCCGATAGGGCTTAAGCAGTCTGTTGGCGGAGCTATAATTTTTGTTTTTTGAATGCTTTCCAGTATCTTCTCTGCCATGTCCCTGCTCACCAAGCTCGGCTTTGTATTCGGCAGAACAGCTGCATGCTGGCAGATTTCCTTTGCAGTTCCCGGGCCAACTCTTGAAAATTCTGCTGTCAAGAAACTTTGCAAAGTTCTTGACTCCGTCCACCTGAGCTTGTCCATCAGCATTCCAAGCTCTATCCCATAAGGGTGCGGCTTGATTTCCTTTGGCTCTGCTGGCAGTTTATCAGTTGCCTTTGCATAGATAACCTGCTCTGATTTCGGGTTGGTGTAGATGATTGTTACATGGGGGTTAATGACAGCTGTTTGTCTCAAGTATTCGTCGACAGATTGGCTTCCCTTGATATACTCCGCTTCCAAATCAAGCTCAACTTTTGTGCCATGCTCCTTTGCCCACTCAACTGTTTCTTCTTTTGCAATCACCGGCTTGTTGTTTTGGGTATCAATGTTCAATTCATAATAGAATGCAGGCTCTTTTTTTGAGACTCTTGAGGTTATCTTCACAGATCTTCCTGTTGTTAATTGCGCATACAGGACAGCAGCGCTTATCCCGATTCCCTGCTGGCCTCTAGCCTGTTTTAAAGTGTGAAATTTGCTGCCATACAGCAATTTTGCGAATATATTTGGAATTTGCTTTTTCACAATCCCAGGCCCATTGTCTTCCACAACTACTTTATACTTAAATTCAGCCATTTCAATTATTTCAATGCTTATTTCAGGCAGAACTCTCGCTTCCTCGCATGCATCAAGAGAATTATCAACAGCCTCCTTCACAGCCATTAACAGCGCTTTTCTCTTGTTGTCAAAGCCGAGCAGATGCCTGTTTTTCGTGAAGAATTCCGCAACAGAAATTTCCTTTTGCCTTTTAGCAAGCTCGTATGCAATCGGCATTTCTTTTGTCTCTGATTTTGCCTGTTGATTTGGCATTTTACATCTCCATAATCGCTTTTCTTTTCATTTCTCTTCTTCTTCTCTCAAGCCATTTGTATACATTTGCATGAGTAGCCCCCCTCAATAATGATTCAACGGCTTGTTTGGCGCTGAAAGCTGATTCTGGCAATCCAATAATGCTTATTGTTTTCCCAAACACAGAAATGTTGCATTCAGCCAATTCCTCTATTAGCTTTCTTGATTTTCCTTCTTTGCCGATAACCCTGCCTTTTAAGCGAAGCATCGCTTCCCTGGACTTGGCATATTCCCTTAAATCCACAATTTCAAAAATGTAATCCGGCTTCAGCAAAAGTTTTGCTATTTCTGGATTAAATCCCCTGCCAATGGCTTTTATTATTTCTCTTGCTGTGTACAGGCCAAGAGCATCTTCTCCCGAAACAAAAACATCCCCGTCTTTAGAGTCTATATTAAGCTTTGTTTCTGTGGCTTCCTCTATTTCTTTTTTTACGCTGCCTTCCTTGCCTATGATTACAGCAACCCTGTTTTTTGGAACTTTTAATTCATAAGAATATTCTACCATTTTGCTTGATTGGAATTATGCATTATTTTTAAGTTTTATTGATTTAAATAAATTTTTATTTTTTAATTATTTGTTCTTTAATTTTTAATTCGTCTACATTTAATCCAATCTTTTTAAAAAAATTGCATATGTTCCTTATATCTCTTTCCAAAAACTCATTTGCTCGTGAGCTTTTTAAAGTTGTGCATTGTGAAAAATCAATAAAAACAGGATTTTCGTTATAGTTTAGAATATTAAATGCTGACAAATCTGCATGCACTAAGCCAGCTTTGTGCAGTTTTTTCATGTTCAATATGATTTTATCAAAGAAATCCTTAGGGTTTTTTGGTGTTTCATCTTTTAATTTTGGCGCTATTGCCCCATCATCGCCTATAAATTCAAGCACCAGCACATTCTTTGAAAAAGTAAAAGGTGTTGGAACACTTACATTCGCTTCCCTCGCTTTAAGCAGATTTCTGTATTCTCTTTGCACCCATGTGAATATAATATTTCTTTTTCCTTTTTTTATTTGTAAAAATCTTGGATCATCCTTTATGTAATCATACATTCTGTTGAAATCACAAGTTTCCAAGCGATAAATTTTGACCATTACCCTAGTGCCGTCTTTCTTTAATGCAGAGAAAACATTGCTTTCTTTTCCTGTTGATATAGGGCTTTCCAAGCCTTCAAAATGACCTTGGGAAATTAATTTGTAAACTGTCCTTTGAGTGAACTGGTCAAATACGTCACCCCAGGTTTTGAATTTTTCCTTTGGCTTTGATTTTTTGGACATTGTGAAAATAAAATGAAGTTTGATATTTAAGGGTATCTTTACTATGTTATACCACTTTATAATGGTTAAAATACCGAAAGATTTATATATATATTCTCTTTTATAGTAGTAACACGTTGGGGTTGAAATCTCATCTATTAATATCACCTCTTTTTCCCTAGCAGGGCTGAGCAATCAGCTTTGCTGGGGTTTTATTTGAATTTTTAATTTTAATTTTTTTTGGATACATTAATTTTCCATATTGAAAATAATACCTACTAAATAGTATCTAACAAAAATTTATATACTTGCTAATCTTACCAAAAATTAAG
>CAYIKX010000130.1:0-3999 GCA_964364025.1 uncultured Methanosarcinales archaeon | reverse complement strand
GAGCGTTCTCGCACGCATCTCACTCGCTCACATTTGACTGATTTTCTGTGCCCCGAAAATCTTTGATTTTCGCTGGTTTTACCGCTTTTTAATTTTAATAATAAATTGCAGTCCCTATCAACTCCAACAGCTTTTCCTCTTAATTTTTTAGACCTTGTTATTACAACTACATTTTTATTTATAGTATCGCAGTACTGCCTCCAGGCTTTTAATATCAGATTCAATTTATTCTTATTATAGTAATTGTTACATAAAAAAAAGAATTCGTCAATTATTTCTTCCCTTAGTTTTTTAATATTGATATCCTTCTTTTTGATTATTTTAAGCGAAGTGGCGATTTCTTTTATTTCATCTGGAAATTTATTTTGATTTGCATTCAAACCTATTCCGACAACAACATAATTTTCCTTTCCGAAAATCCCCTCTGTCAGAATGCCGCATAATTTTTTCCCATTGCAATGCACGTCATTGGGCCATTTTATGCTTGTTTTTAGTTTTGCGATTTTTTTAATCACCTTAACGACTGAAATTGCAGCGGCAAAAGTAAGGTATTGAAGATTTTTGATATCATTTGGCTTTAACAAAATCGACATCCATAGTCCGCCTTTATCAGAATGCCATTTTCTTTTAAATCTGCCTCTGCCTTTTGTTTGAATGTCAGAAACTATGATAGCATTGCTTAGTCCTTTTTTAGAAAACTCCTTAGCTTTGTCTTGAGTGGAGGTTAATGATTTAAAATGATAGAGTTTGTAATACATTTTAATTACCTTAAGCCATTTAACTCAGAAATATAAAAATCTATTCCTCAAAACTGCCTTCATTTAAAGCTTCCTGCCTTGCAGCCATTATCCATTGATTTGGCTTGTGATTATTTTGCTTCTTGGCAAGATATTGTGAGACTGCAGTTGTTACAATCAAGACTTTCTTTTCTTTTGACAGGGCTTCTTTTTTCGGCTTTAAGCCTTTCAGCTCTTCCATTATGTTGTTGTTTTCAATAAAGGATGTTGTTATGTTTCCTCTTAAAAACTGCCTTTTGCTTAAGACAAGCTTGTGGAATGGGATTGTTGTGTTGACTCCTTCAATAATAAACTCGTCCAAAGCCCTTCTCATTCTTACAATTGACTCGTGCCTTGTCTTGCCATGGCATATCAGCAAAGCAATCAATGAATCAAACTGAGGCAAAATCTTGTAGCCTGCATGTGCTGAGCTGCTTATCCTTATGCCGGGCCCGCCAGGAGCTAAATAATTAACAACTGTGCCAGGCGATGGAGCGAAATTATTAGATGAATCTTCTGCATTAATCCTGCACTCTATTGCATGTCCCTCTATCTTTATGTCTTCCTGATTGTAAGCAAGTTTAGCGCCTTCAGCAAGCTTTATCTGCTCTTTGACCAAATCAACATTTGTAACCATTTCTGTTACGCCATGCTCAACTTGTATTCTTGTATTCATCTCGATAAAATAGAAATTCCCGTTTTTATCCAATAGAAATTCTACAGTCCCTGCCCCTTCATAGCCGATCGCCTTGACAGCATTCAGGGCAGAATTTCCCATTATTTCCCTTAACTCCTGGTTCAAAGCAGGGCTTGGGCTTTCCTCTATTAATTTCTGATGCTTTCTTTGTATGCTGCAATCCCTCTCTCCAAGATGAATTGCATTTCCATATTTGTCTGCCAGAATCTGAAACTCGATATGCCTCGGCTCTTCGAGATACTTCTCAATGTAAAGCGACTCATCACCGAAAGCATTTAAAGCTTCATTGCTGGCACTCCCGTAAGCATTAAAAATATCCTCTTCTTTAGTAACAATCCTCATTCCCTTGCCGCCGCCTCCGGCAGATGCTTTTATAATAACAGGAAATCCTATCCTCTTTGCGACATTTAGTGCTTGTTTCTCGTTCTTTAGGTCTTCTCTAACACCATCAATAATTGGAATATTTGCCTTGTTCATTGCCTTTTTAGCCTCTATCTTATCGCCGAGTTTTTCTATCATTTTTGATGATGGGCCTATAAACTTAACCCCTCTTTTCTCGCATAGCCTTGCAAACTTCGGATTCTGGGAAAGAAAGCCGTAGCCCGGATGTATTGCATCGCAATTGCTTTGCTGTGCAATCTTCACAATTTTCTTAATATCAAGATAATTTCTTGGCTTGCCGATGTTATACGACTTGTCAGCAAACTTTACAGCCAAGCTATCCTTCTCCTCTTCAGAATAAACAACAACACTTTCTATGCCTAATTCCCTGCAAGCCCTTATAATTCTAAGTGCTATCTCGCCCCTGTTGGCAATCAATATCCTCTTAAAGCCATTCTTTTTTAATACCGTATATGTCCTTTGCTTGTTTCTATTAATCCCCAGTCCTTTTGTTAAAATTTCCAAAAATGAGCTATTTGACGGATTATGCAGGATTTCTTCAACCTGTAATTCATCAATATGAGGCAGTCTTTTCATTACATTTGTTGTGATAAAGCTGCCCATATCTTCTATCTTAGATGATTTAAACAACTCCTTGCTTGGCGTTATTATATGCTGTTTTATGATGCCCTCAAAATATTTGTAAGCAGCTGGAAATTTTTCCTTAGCCCTTGCAGCAGTTTTTCTAAGGAAGCCATAAATTTTTTCCAGCGGTTTTAGAGTGCTGTTCAGACCATCTGCAATCAGTTTTCTTATTAAATCAGGCTTTTCTTTGCTCCTTAGCATAGTACCTAATTTTGTAATCTTTTTTATAAAGTTTTTGTAATTTTAATACGGAAGTATATATAATAGAATTAATATTTTAGAATATATATATTAAAAAATACGATAGTCGAAAGTTATTTAAATCAATCAAAATTAAGAAAAAAGGGGTTTAAGTGAGAATTATACAAAAGAATCTCGGCATTTAACTAAAATGGAACAATTCAACAAGCTAAAGAATGATGAAGGAGAAATTGATAAAGAGGATATCAAGAAGATTATACCATATGACGATCCTTTTCTATTCATAGACAAGGTAATAAGCTTAAGCAGTAATAGGGTAATTGCTATCAAAAACTTAACAGGCAAGGAAGATTTTTTCAAAGGCCATTTTGTCGGCTTTCCAATCATGCCTGGTGCTTTGACAGTTGAGGGCCTTGGCCAAGTATCAACCTTGTTAGCCAGAAGCAACATACCTAATCATCAGGAAAAAGATGTACTTGCATACAAATTAAAAGAAGTAAAATTTATGGCTCCTGTATTGCCAGGCGATCAATTAAGGTTTGAGGTAGACTTGATAGCCCAAGACGATAGGGGAGCTATTCTTCAAGGAAAGGCCTTTGTTAAGGATGCCTTAGTGGCAGAAGCCCTTTTAATGCTGGCAATAGTGGACAAGACAGAATTTAGAGCTAAATACTCTGGGTAAGGTGTTTTCTAATGTATATTAAAGGAGTTGGCATGACTAGATTTGGAGCACAGACAGACACAAGCCAAGAGCTTGTTTATCAGGCTACTATGGAAGCGTTGGAAGATGCGAATTTTAAAATTGAGGATGTTGATGCTATTGTTTCATCAATTGTTGATACAGAAAGCAACGGAGAGCGTCAAAGAGGTTTTGCTTCGATTATCAGCAGCCTGTTCAAAAAAAAGATACCTATAGTGACTTCCTCTGCTGTTTGTGGCGGCGGTGGCTCTGCTCTTTGGACAGCAAACAAGCTTGACTACAATAATGTGCTTGTTGTTGGTGTTGAAAGATTATTGACAAATAACTCAATGAATGTCACAGACGAGATTATGATGGCAGCAGAAAGAATTTATGAGCAAACTGAAGGCTTGAATTTTCCAGCCCAGAATGCATTAGTGGCGCAACAATACATGCTTAAGTATGGCGCAACAACAGATGATTTTGCCTTGGTTGCTTACAAGAATCATAAGAATGCTTATCTTAATCCCAAAGCAAGGTTTTACAAAAAAGATGTTACTTTGGAGCAGATTAAAAAATCTCCAATTGTTGCCTCCCCATTAAGGCTTTTTGACTGCAGC
>CAYIKX010000129.1:3618-4018 GCA_964364025.1 uncultured Methanosarcinales archaeon | reverse complement strand
CGAAAAAGTTTCCCGCACTAAACTGACGGAACAGTTTAAACCCTTCTTCCCCTCCTTCCGCCCTTTTTTCTGCAACCGTCATGTGGCAAAGGGGTTACTTCTTCTATAATTCCAATCTTTAATCCCATTCTTGATAATGCCCGAATTGCAGCCTGCGCCCCTGGTCCTGGGCTTGTTGGCCCATTGTGGCCGCCAGGCGCTTTTATCTTTACATGAATTCCTGTAATTCCTTTGTCCATCGCAGTTTCAGCAGCCTTTTTTGCTGCAATCATCGCAGCGGTTGGTGAGCCTTCCATCCTGTCAGCTTTTACAACCATGCCGCCTGAGCCAATAGATAATGTTTCAGTGCCTGTTATATCTGTTATATGTGTTTGTGGCATGCCATATCTCCTTTTATTAT
>CAYIKX010000129.1:0-3608 GCA_964364025.1 uncultured Methanosarcinales archaeon | reverse complement strand
TTTTCTTTTAAATTGATAGGCGATATGTTTATTTGATGCACCAATTTAATATATGGTTCTTCTTTTACTGTAACTAAGTAGGAAGGAGCTGTTATTTTCCTGTTTCCAACTTTTATATGCTCATGCGTGATAAATTCCCTTGCCTGCATCATTGTCCTTGTTATGTTTTTTCGCTGCACTAAAGTTTGCAGCCTTCTTTCTAAAATATCCTTTAGCGTGAGGTTTAACACATCTTCGACTTTTGAATCCTTTTTTAACAGCCCCATTGAATAAAGCCTTTCCAGCAGCTGCTTTTTTTCAATTTCTGACTGCAAAGTCTTCTGCCCAATGATTATTTTAGCCCTGTTCAGGAATTTTTTCAGCATAGAATCCATTTTCCAGATTTCATATTTTCTTCTCAAGCCGTACTGCTTTAATAGTTCTTTCTCTGCTTCTATTCTTTCTTTCTGCCACGGATGGCTTGGTTTTGAGAATTTTTTTCTTTGCCTTTTTGGATCTCCCATTATACCCTTCCTGCCCTGAAGCCTTCTTTCCTCTTCACTCCAAGAACTTTTCCTTTATTCTTTCTGAAATTCGATCTTGTCCTTTGTCCCCTGACCGGCAACCCAAGCATATGCCTTATTCCCTTGTAGGATTTTATCTTTTTCATCATTTTTACATCATTATCCTCTCTGAAGGTTAAATTAGAGCCTATCAAGTGCTTGTCTGCATTGTCTTCAGGGTCTTTTTTCCTGTTGAAAAGCCATGATGGAAGCTTGAATTTCGCAGGCTCTTTTATTATTTCATCAATCTTCGCAACTTCATTGTCTGTAAGATAACCTGTTTTCTTTGTTTCCTGTATGCCTGCAGTCACGCATATAGCATGAGAGAACATAAAGCTTATTCCTTTAATCTTAATCAGAGAATGGGCTATTGGCTTGTTGCCGTCCAAATCTGTATTTGCAATCCTTACGAAATATTTTAGCTCTTGTTTCTGTTCTTCTGCCATATTAAAATTGCCGAGAATATAGCGTTATGTTTGAATAACCCTAAAACGCTCATATCGAACTCGGGCTTATGAAGAGGATATTATGGCTATTTAAAAAGGTTGCTATTACTTAAAATCTGTGCACTTAAGTGACATATGTCATGATATTATGCACTATTGCTTAAAATTCACAACCTTTAAAATACCCTTTTTAACTCTAATTCATTATGGCTGCGGTAGTTTAATGGCAGAATAAGCGGCTGTGGAATAACGGCAAAGTCCGTTAACACCTTGCGGGACATTTGCTAACGCAAAGTCCCGAGTGCTCACTTCGTTCGCATAATATCGAATGAATGTGCAGAACCCGCTTGGCGCGAGTTCGATACAACAAAACATTGCGAATGTCTCGCCCGCGGCCCTCATTCTTTTGAGTAATACTCCATCTTGAGAACGAACCTGTAAATCAAGTAAGGCACTGCAAAAGAAGCAGCATACAGTATGCCAACAATTACAGGCTGATGAAAATTATTCAAATTGAAATTCCTAATCATTTCGTTTGAGATATTTGATATTATAAATGCATTAGCCAGCGCAGTTATTGGTATTACAAAAGCCAAAATTATATGGTGCCTTCTCTCCAGATGCTCGATGCTTCTAATAACCAGCTCAAACAACAATCCAAAAACAATTCCGAGAATTGCAATTATGAAATAAAGCAGGAAGCCCCTTAAAGCAATAAGCAATGGAATCAAAGCGACAGAAATCGCGAAATTAGCGGCAATTATTATAATCAACAAAATCCAATACACGCGCCTCTCAAGGAACTTTTCATTCGCAGTCCTTGTTTCCTTGGCATTGTGTATAATTTCCACTGTCCTTTCTATTTCCTTCTGCGTCCATCCTCTTTTTTCAAGCCTTTTAACCAAATTTTGCATGTTGAATGCCGATTAGCCTGCAAGTTAATGCTCTTCCTTCTCTTCATTGATTATTCTTTTAACAAAACCAATAAAATTCTTTGTTTTTTCATAATCTTCTTTTAAAGAGTCTATGCTAACTTCAATAACCTCGCCTTTGTCAATCGTTGCTATCATTGTCACGTGCCTTCTGAACTCTTCTCTTCTTGTGTATTCTGCCTTGCTTAATTTTCTCAACCTTAAATAAAAATTGATGTAGTCCATCAGTTCCAGGTTGTCTGGAAATGTTTTTTTTAATAAATCACATCTTAGCCCTGCATTTTCAGGTATTGTAGTTATAAGTTTTTTTTCTTTTGCATGCTTAAGCAATGATTCCAATCCAAATCCAATGCAGCTTATCAGCCTGTCAATTACGTGCTTTATAACATCAACTGTTCTGGTGTATTTCAGGCTTACCCAGAATAAATGATCGACTCTCTTTAATTCCTGGATTGCTAAATCAAATGATTCTTTCATTTTGAACTACCTAACTTATCATCATTAGCTTTCAAAATGAAAGCCACGAACGTTAGTGAGTATGCTTTCATATCACGCAAGAACTATTTGTTTTGTAATTTTAGTATGGCCTCTGCTAAATTTCCATGGTTTTCTTCAAGAGCTTTCAATGCCTCGTCTCTGCTGCAATTTGCCTGCTCAATGACTGTTGCTATGTCATCTTCATTGATATCTATTTTGCCATCTTTATCGATTTCTGTAATATTGCCAACAATCTGGAATGTTTCCTGGCCCATCATATTGACCCTGCTTACATGGGGATTTTTTATTACTAGGTCTTTGTCAGGAGTTTTAATAATAACAAGCTCTGCATTAACTTCTTCCTGTTTTATGCCAAGCCTTTTCATTGCTTTCTGCATATCTTTGGGATTAAGTCCTGGAAACATAGGCTCACCTTATCCCAAGCAATGCATTGCCGAATCTGTAAAGAAATACCATAATAATAATAACAACAACGCATAATACAATTATATGGCCTGGCTTGAATTTTATCTTGCTTTTGTATTCGTCAAAATACCTTACCAGTCCGCCCATTCCTGAGGGCATTGAAATCCTGTCTTGAGCCATTTTAGTAAATTAGAGTGTATATTTTATTTTTCTATCTTTATTTCAAAATCTAGACCCCTGTAACCTTGAAAAATACTCCCGCCTTTTTGAGTTTCAATTACTTTTTTACCTCGTGTGCGTGCAGAAATTTTCTTGAGCCACATAGGAGTAAAATCAATAATTCCTATTAAAATCAACAATAAAAAAATCACAAAAGGATATATTGCAACATCCAATCTTCTGTAAACATTATAAGTATAAGAGGAAATTATAAATGTAAGAATTACAAGCATAATATGCAAAAGCCAAATTATTCTGTTTCTCATTGTATAAATATGATATTCACTATCTTCCTTATGTTTAATCAATAATCCCATTTTAGTTGAAAATATAAAATGGCAGGGTTAGAATAAGCCACCTTTTGTCAGGCCCTTAGTGCAATAAAAATTGCGATAGCCCGTCTTAGCATTAAACTAAGCGTCTTTAATAAGACTTGCACCAGCCAGGGCTCACCGTTTCATCCATGCTTGTAAAAATGTCAGTTGGTTCTCGGTTCTGTCGCCAGAACTTTCGCGAACATCATTCTTAGTTACAGCGGTCTCGTTTCTGAGTGGTTGCCCTCTATT
>CAYIKX010000128.1:0-4079 GCA_964364025.1 uncultured Methanosarcinales archaeon | reverse complement strand
TTGGGTGTAATGGGCTTCGCAGACATGCTTATTAAACTGGGGATTGCATATGACTCAGAAAAAGGATTGGAAACAGGGGAAGAGGTTATGAGATTTATTTCAAAAGAAGCAAGCATTGCATCTTCGAACCTAGCAGCCAAAAGAGGCAATTTTCCTGCATGGAAAGACAGCATATATCATAAAAAAAGCAGATATTTCAAAGGTTGCCATATTCCATTAAGGAATGCCACTAAAACAACAATTGCACCTACTGGAACAATCAGTATAATTGCAGATACATCAAGCGGGATAGAGCCATTGTTTGCTTTAAGTTATGCTAGAAAAACAGCAGAAGGGAACGTTCTGGTTTATTTCAATGATGATTTGAAAAAAGCATTAAAGGAAAATAACCTTTACAATGACGAAATAATTGACAAAATACATAAAGAAGGGACAATAGAAAATATTGACCAAATACCTAATAAGATTAAAAAAATATTCAAAGTTGGCTCTGACATTGCTCCAGAATGGCATGTAAGAATGCAGGCAGCTTTCCAGAAATATGTTGATAATGGAATAAGCAAAACAGTAACTTTGCCCAAAGACGCGACTGTTGAGGATGTTGAAAAAGTATTTTTGATGGCTCACGAGCTTGGCTGCAAAGGAATCTCAATATACAGGTTTGGCAGCAGGGAAGGGCAGGTTATTTATTTAAGCTCAAAAAGGGACGAGCAGATTACTTTGAGTAATTTTTTCAGAAAGTGAATTTTATAATTTCTCTGTGCCAAGAATGTTTGAGGCGTACTTTTACCGAGAAAGTTTATAAAGAAGTAGGTTAGCATTTTAGAAATGTTCAAAGTAATAGGAACTGATACATATTTAAAAGAAATTAGCAAGTGGTCTAAAGTTGAGATAGAAGCAACAGAGAAAATTCCAGAACAACTTGCAGAAAATCCGTTTGTTGGTCAGCAATTGAGGTATCCTTTCCTGAGAGAAAAGCGCATAAAAGACAAAAGAGTTTACTATCTGATCTATGACGACTTGAAGTTAGTCTTACTTGTTGCTACAAGTGGCAAAAAAGATCAACAAGCAACTATAGACCACATAATATCACAATTTGCTGAATATAGAAAAGTAGCAGAACAAATTGCTAAGCAAGTCTCTTGAATCTGCCTTGTTTTAAGTCTTCTAAAGAACTGGCAAATTGCCTGATTAAATCAAAATCTAGCTGCTCTAATTTCTTTAATCTTTCGTATTCTTCTTTTGGTATGGTTACTGTTTCCATAACAGACTTAATAGCAGCCCTCATATATAAAAATATCGGTTCTTTATCGGTAAACTCAAGAATAAAAACCGCTCGGATAGTAGAAATTCTCGCATTATACAAAGTTTTTTAATAAGAAATAGAGAAATCAATTATTTTTTCCTTTGAGATTGTGTTTGAAGACTTTGATACACTGCATTTGCGAGTTTAGTATAAACGGAAGGTATGCTTGCATTAGGCAAAAGAATTGGTTCCCTATTGCTACTCAAATCAATAAGTTCAAGTCCATCATTAGTTTTAGTTTGAAAAATTCCCATAGAACTGCTTTGATCTGGATACTCTTTCTTTTTAACTTCTCGGGCTGTATCAAAATAATTCTCAATAACACTATCGACAGATAAAATTCCATTTTCTTCTTTTACATTCATTTGAAAGTCTCTTGTTATATCTCTATCATAGCCTTGTTTTGAAGCAACTTGCTCCTTATCTACTAAGTGCCTTCTAACCCTGATAACATACCTGTTGGAAGACCTTTCAGTAGAACTTCTACTAATCAAAATGCGTGTTGCTGGGTCCAGTTGCATACTAGCTCCATATGCACTAATCTCATAAGAGGGTAATGTTCCCGCAGACTGCAATCCTTCATACGCCCCAAGAACCTTCTGTGCTAAATCAGAACCTCCTTGTGCAGACTGAGAGAATAACTCTGTCGGACTAGCCACTACAGCACCTGTAGCACCTATGCCAAGTGCTCTGAGGAAATCCCTTCGACCTAATTCTAATCCCCTATTCATTTTAGATTTAGTAAAAACATGGGGTATTTAAATCTTTCGCTTTTCGCCACAATCAAGTAGTAAATTAGTGTGACAGAAATGGGTGGCGGGGCGGATTGGAAGGAGGGCTGGATTGAATTTTTTGAATTCGTTGATGGAGCATTATCAAAATAAGCAGAAAATGCAAAATAGCCGAAACATTTAAATATAACCTTTATTCTTATTATTATAACCTAAATGGTGATTATTTTGTTAAGTGAATTTTTAAAGAAAAACAAGAACGCAAGGAGAATATTCGGGAAGAAAGAGTTAGAAATAATCTTCAAGCAATTAGACGGGCTGCCATTAACCCAATCAGAAAGAAACAGGTTAAGCAGGGATATAAAGCCAAAGCTGGATTTCATTAAAGCAGTCTCTAAATTTGAAAATGAGTTTGAATTAAAAAAAGATGCTAATAATTTGATTCTTATAGACAAAGCAGTTCAATTGATTTTACAGGATGAATTAAAAGACAGAATCAAAGCAATTCTTTTGTTTGGTTCTCATGCAGACGGCACAATCACTAAAAGATCTGATATTGATATATGCGTGGTTTTCACCAACATATCTTTAGAAGAAGCCACTAAATTCAGAATAAGAATTTTAGGCAATTTTTCAGCTAAAGTAGATGTGCAAGTATTTAACACCCTGCCGCAAAAGATTAAAAGGGCCATTGCAAGAAACCATAAAGTGCTGTATCAAAGCGATGATTACGACAACACAAATTTCACAATAAAATACTTAAAAGACGAGGATTATTTTGCAAGAATTAAGGAAATATTCGGAGAAACATGACAAGAATAACCGACAAAATAAATGAGCTTAATGGATTTTTGGAAGAGCTAAACAGCATAGTGCCTTCCAACCTGGAAGAATACAAATCAAGCATAGAAAAGAAGGCAGCTTGCGAGAGATATGTAGAAAAAATAGTTGAAGCAGTGACTGATTTGGCATTTTTAGTAATTAAAAATAAAAAGTTGAGAATTCCAGAGGATGATATTGATGCATTCAACATTCTTTTGGAAGGCAAGATTATCAATAGCGATTTAGCAACAAGATTGAAAAATGCAAAGGGAATGAGAAATATTATAAGCCACCAATATGGAAAAATAGATGATAAAATTGTATTCGACGCAATTACAGAAGAGCTTGATAAAGATGTTAAAAATTTCATAGAACGAATACAATCAATTATCAAATAAAATGAACGAATCAACAATAAGACTGCTTAATGAGCTTGAAGTTTTTGGCAGAGATAATAAAGGGTATCATAACATTCCGCCAGAAACAGGAGAATTTTTCCATATATTAGTTTTAATTTCAAAAGCAAAAAATATTCTTGAAGTTGGAACATCAAACGGCTATTCGACAATTTGGCTTGGAGAAGCAGCTAAGCAGAATAAAGGCAAGGTAACTACAATTGAGATTTCAGAGCATAAAGTAAAGATGGCAGCTGAGAATTTCAAGAGGGCAAAGATTGGCAAAATAATAAAAATCTTGCAGGGAGATGCTTTACAAGAAATTCCAAAGTTAAAGGGCGGTTTTGATTTTCTGTTTTTGGATGCGATAAAAGAAGATTACATCAATTACTTTAAACTAGTTTATCCAAAATTGACAAAAAATGCGATTATTGTAGCCGATAATGCGATAATGTTTGAAAAGTACATGAAAGTTTATTTAGACTATGTCAGGCATAATGAAAATTTAAGAAGTGTTTTAGTGCCGATTGGCTCTGGGGTAGAGTTTAGTTTGAAGTTAAGGTAAAATGGACATTTTTTCTCATGGCTTGTGGAGCTTTGCAGTATTCCATAAGAAAAAATATGCTCTCAAGGCTACTTTATTCGGTATTCTCCCTGATATTTCATCATTCGGGATTTTATTTATTATAAATCTTATCAATGGCAATTTAAGAAAAGGTCCGCCATCTTTAAGCTCTTTGCCTGACTGGCTTTTTGCAGCCTACAATATGACTCACAGCTTTGTTGTTTTTCTTGTTATATTTTTATCAATTTACTTAATTGCAA
>CAYIKX010000127.1:0-4126 GCA_964364025.1 uncultured Methanosarcinales archaeon | reverse complement strand
AACGGAAAACAAATACCCGAGTTTGCCTGTTTCAAACAAGGATAATCTTTTTCTCGACGCAACCTAAGTGGAGACGAAATAAGAAATTAGCGAGCGAGGAAAAAGAAACAGTCAAAAATTGTTGTTTGAGCGAAGCGAGTTCAATTTTTGACGTTAAATTTATTTTGACGAGCGAGGATAATTTCTTTGAGCCGAAACGGGCCTTCGCCCACCGAAGCGGGGCTATGGCACCGCGAAGGCGGGTTGCGAGGGAAAAAGATTATTTATGTTGACTGCGAAGGGGGCTTTTCTCTTGATAGGTTAAAACAAATAACCTCGCATATAAATTTGGATTATAAAAAGATGTTGGATAATATTATTTTTCTAAGGCCTACAAGCTTTGAAGAGCAAAAGAAATCATTTGAAAAGCTGAAAGAGCTGGTTAATGACAGGATTGGATTGATAGTTGTTGATACAATAGCCATGCTTTACAGGCTGGAGCTTGGCAAAAATGAAGATATACAAGACGTCAATAGAGAGCTTGGCAGGCAAATATCTTATCTTACAGAAATAGCAAGAAAAAAGGGAATTCCTGTCCTTATAACTAATCAGGTCTATACAGACTTTGATGACAGGGATAAGGTGAATATTGTGGGAGGTGACATTCTAAAGTACGGGAGTAAATGCCTGATAGAGTTGCAGATAACCCCAAATGGCAATCGCAGAGCAATAATTAAAAAACACCGCTCAATACAGGATGAGAAGGAAATAACCTTTAAAATAGTTGAAGGTGGAATTATAGGCGCTAAAGAAAGCAGGGGGTTTAAGTTGTTCTAGAAAGTATATACTGCACAATATATTTTCCGCAACTTTTTTAAACAGTCATATATAAGCTTTAGGTATATGGGTAATAGCAAGCTTAAGGAATTTCTTGATAAAGACAAGGAGCTGCATAAAGACAAGAATGCTGCTGAAATCCAGCATAAAAAGGGCAAGCTCACAGCCAGGGAGCGCTTAAAATACTTGTTGGATGCAGGTTCTTTTATAGAACTGGGTGCTTTTGCCGAGCTGCAAAACAAGGAAATTGAAGCAAAAAAGAAGGCTGGAGATGGTGTTATTGCAGGCTACGGCACTATAAACAAAAGGCAAGTTTATATTTATGCCCAGGATTTTTCTTTCATGGGCGGCTCAATGGGTGAAATGCATAACAAAAAAATAGCCAATGTTATGGAGCTTGCTTTAAAGACAGGCTGTCCATGCATAGGACTTCTTGATTCAGGAGGCGCAAGAATCCAGGAAGGGGTGTCAGCTCTTGACAGCGGCGGCAGGATTTTCCAACTTAATACTTTGTCATCTGGCATAATTCCTCAAATATCCGCAGTTATGGGACCTTGTGCAGGAATTGCTGTCTATTCGCCAGCCTTGACAGACTTTATTTTAATGGCAAAGAAGATTAGCTATATGTTCATTACAGGTCCTGATGTCATCAAGACTGTAACCAACGAAACAATAGATTTTGAAGGCCTGGGAGGCGCTTTAGCTCATAATGAGAAAAGCGGGGTAGCCCACTTTATTGCAGAGAATGAAAAAGACTGCTTGGATATGATTAAAGTCTTACTAAGTTACCTGCCTCAAAATAATCTTGAAAATCCGCCATACCATGCTACTGACACAACACGCGAAACAAAAAAGCTGGAATCAATTGTTCCTGAAGATCCAAAAAAAACTTATGATATAAGGGAAGTCATTCAGGAAGTCTTTGATAAGAGATCTTTTCTTGAGGTTCAGGCTGATTACGCTGCTAACATTGTTGTTGGGTTTGCAAGGCTTAATGGAAATGTTGTTGGAACTGTTGCAAACCAGCCAAAAGTATTGGCAGGCTGCTTGGATATTAACTCGTCTGACAAGATTGCGAGGTTTGTAAGATTTTGCGACTGCTTTAACATCCCATTGATTAATCTTGTAGATGTAACAGGCTATTTGCCTGGCACAAACCAGGAGCATAACGGAATTATAAGGCACGGCGCAAAAGTTCTTTTTGCTTATTCTGAAGCGACTGTACCAAAAATATCTCTTGTGTTAAGAAAAGCTTATGGCGGGGCTTATATTGCACTGGTATCAAAAGACATGGGTTTTGACAAGGTTATAGCATGGCCAAACGCAGAAATTGCGGTTATGGGAGCAGAGCAGGCTGTAAGCATAATCAATAGAGATGAAATCAATAAAAATTCAAAAATAAAAGACAAACTTGCTGCGGAATATGCAGAAAAATACCTAAACCCATATGTTGCTGCAAAGCTTGGAAAAGTTGATATGATAATTGAGCCCAAGGAAACAAGGATTGTTTTGATTAAATGCCTCGAAATGCTTGCCTCCAAAAGAGAAAAAAGGCCTGCCAAAAAGCACGCAAATATGCCTTTATAGACATGGAAGAGCTTGTTGTTAGGGTCGATGGCAGAGAATACAAAGTTTTTGTAGAGGAAACAGAAGAAGGCAAGATATTTGTTCATTGCTCTGGAGATGTTTATGAGGTTGAAACAAAAAAGGATATTGAGCCTTCAACAATTGAAAGGTTGCATAAAAAACAAGCAGCTGAAGAAGGCAGATTAGAGGTTACATCGCCTTTGCCTGGAATGATTTACGATATCAAGGTAAAAGAAGGCGCTGCTGTAAAGCAAGGCCAGAGTCTGTTTACCTTAATGGCAATGAAAATGGAAAATGACGTTACAGCGCCAAGAGACGGTGTTGTGAAAGAGATTAAAGTGAAGAAAGACCATAATGTCAACAGGGGAGATGTATTGGCAATAATTGAATAAAAAATAAGATTAGATAAAACAACAAAAATTAAGTTGGTGATTAAATGGACAAATTAAAACTTAAAGGAATGGTTTTTGCAGCATTATTTGCAGCTCTTACAGGAGCTGTTGCATGGTTCAAAATCCCACTGCCTTTCACGCCAGTTCCGATAACACTTCAGACTTTGGCTGTTCTTTTGAGCGGTGCAATGCTTGGTCCTTATTATGGTGCTTTGTCGATGATAATTTACTTAGTTGTTGGTGCCATTGGATTGCCGGTTTTTGCCGGCGGCTCTTCTGGAGTTGGGGCATTGCTTGGGCCTACAGGTGGCTATTTGTTCAGTTACCCGCTAGCAGCTTTTGTAATAGGAAAAATGCTGGAAAAAAGGAATTTGAGCAGATTCTTGAAGTATTTTTCATTTTCAGTCGTAATTGTTTTTGTTGTTATTGTATTTCTTGATTCGATGTTTAAGATAGGAATTATGAAATTGGGGGACAAGGCTATGGTTTCTGTGCTTTCAGAACAGCAAAGGACGATGCTGATTATTGCCAGTATTTTAGTGGTATTTGCCCTTTTATTCCTGATTTTTTATTTTAAAAAATCAAAAGCATTTTCAATTAATGCAATACTGGCAATGTTTGCAGGCACTTTGATAATTTATATTCTTGGCTCTATACAGGGCAAATTTGTTACAGGCTTGCCATGGAGCGCAATATTTGTAGGATGGGTGCTTCCTTTCATTGTTGGAGATACGATTAAATTGCTGTTGGCAGCCTGGATTGCAAACAACGTTGACATTAGGAATTACATGAAATGAAAGGCCTTATTTTGCTTGATATTTTTTCTTACAGCTGCATGAATTGTTTAAGGTCTCTTGAATTCATTAAAAAAATTGACAAAAAGTATGGGAAGTTTGGTCTGAAAACGGTTATCATCCACCCTCCGGAATGGGAATTCGAAAAAAATAAAGAGAATATGCTTTTTGCATTTAAGAAACATGGAGTAAAATTTCCAGTCCTAATCGACAGAAATAAAAAATTTATAAGAAAATTAAATATGGATTTTTGGCCAACGCAGGTTTTGATGACGAATGGAAGGATTTTGTACAAGCACGTTGGCGAAGGCAATTATAAAAAGCTGGAAGATAAAATTATGCAAATTTTGGAAATAAAATCGAAAAAAATCTTTAATAAAGAGCCGAAGTACAGCAAATATCCGGCAATCTACCTTGGAAAAAGAAAAAAAGGCAAATTAACTGGCTTTAAAAATAGGCTAAAAGCTGGTTTTATCTATAAAGGAGGAAAATGGATTCAGAAAGATGAATTCCTGCAATCAAGGGAAAATGACTGTT
>CAYIKX010000126.1:0-4186 GCA_964364025.1 uncultured Methanosarcinales archaeon | reverse complement strand
TTGGCAGAAGATTATATTTTTGAAATCTTTAATGCCGCAACTTTTCAATTCCAATATAATTTTTTCTTCAAAATCCTTATCATTAATCAAAATCTTGACTCTCTGGCCATTATGAAGCGCTTTGACAAACTCGACATAAGATTTCTCAACTTCTTTTAACATTTTCTCTGGCCAAGTGTCCTTATTATGAGGCCAAGCCAGCCAGACTGCTTCCTGCTTCTCCCACTCTGCCGGCATTCTGAAGCCAAGTTGTTTAGGAGTTTGGTTCATAAAAAAAGATAAAATTTGTTTGTTAATAAAATTATCTAGATTTCATACAAATCCCTGTAAGTCATAGGCTTTCTGTTTTTAAGGAAGCCCCAACCCTGTTGCGAGCTTGCAACCTTGCTTAAATCAATTTCCGCAACCAAGACCTCTTCTTTCGTGCTGCTTGCTTTTTTGATAACTTCTCCAAAAGGGTCTGCGACAAAAGAGCTGCCCCAGAAATCTATGTCTTGCTCCTTTCCAACCCGATTGGCCGCAGCTACATAAATACCATTCATCGAGGCGTGGCCGCACATTGCGTTTTCCCATCTTTGGGCAGAGAATGATTCCAGCTCTTTCATGCCTGCTGTCCAGCCAATGGCTGTTGGATAGAAAATAATCTGCGCGCCTTTCAAGGCATTAATTCTGGCAGCTTCAGGGTACCATTGGTCGTAGCAGACTAAGGGTGCTATCCTAACATTATGGGCCTCAGCCTGCACATAACCAAGATTTCCAGAAGAAAAATAATACTGTTCATAGTATTTCGGGTCATGGGGAATGTGTATTTTCCTGTACTTTAACCTTAAATTTCCTTTTTCATCAAAAATCAATGCTGTATTGTAGTATTTGCCATCTTCCCCTCTCTCAAATAGAGAGCCTCCTACAAGGGTTATCTTGTTATTCTTTGCCGTTTCAGAAAGAAAGTTTGTTATTTTGCCTGGAATTTCTTCTGCCAGCTTAAAAAATTCTTTGTCTTCGCTCTGGGCAAAGTAATTCATAGCAAATAATTCCTGAAGGCATACGATATCAGCACCTTTTTTAGCGGCTATATTGACGTATTTTGCAGTTTTGTCCAAATTTAATTCTATTCTACCGCTTGCTTTTGCCTGCACAAGCCCAATTTTTAATTTATTAAGATTTGATGCTTTAGCCATAAATTCTTGAAATATCTTGTAGAATAAAAATTTTATGTCAAATTAGAACAAGAAACTATCTAAGAGGGCTTAAAATGACTTTTCTTGGGAAGTCCATCCCTCTTTTTAGCACATTCTTTTCATATTTTTTTGCCTCAAAAGCTCTTAAAAGGTAGCTTATGGCTTTATCCGCATCAAACTCCTTGCATGAGAATATGTCCATGAATACATAATCCTGGTCAGGAAAGGTATGTATGCTGATGTGGCTTTCTGCAATCATGACGAAGCCTGAAATGCCTTCAGTTCCATGCGCAAACTTGTCAAGCCACTTGACTACATACGGCAGAGTCATCTTTGTCATGCCTATTCTTTCAGGCAGCTTGTTCAGAATGTCGTAAACCAATGTTACAGACGTTAGTTTTTGCCTGTTGCAATGAGACGCATCGATTGTAACATGCAATCCAAATTCAGTCATTTTTGAATCACGGTTTAAAAATACCTCTTTTCAATTTTTAAAATATTATAAAGGTAGTATTTAAATCTTTTCTTTTTTTGATTTTCCCGACGATATTTTTTTGAAAAAAATTTTGAAAATTTTCAGGTTTCCGGGGCAAAAATTTCCAGTTTTAATTTCCCGACGATAAAAAAATTTTGGAATTTACGAAAAATTTGAAAAAATTATTTTATTTTTAATTTTTTATGCAGTTTTTGCTTTCATCATATTTTAACTTAATTAATTATCTTTTCTGTTTGAATATTTTTCAGATGGCTTATCCTGTTCTTTATTTAATTTTGAGATATCCATCTCGCAAAAATAGCAGTAAATCTCTCCTTCTACCAGCTCCCTGTTGCAATTCGGGCATTTGGATTGGTGATGTCCTGTCGTCATTTTATCTCGGCAATCTTACAAAATTCTGCATTAACATTAAAATTCCCGCTAATCCGATAATTATTCCATAAGCCCGCTTATTCCACTTCAATATCTTATAGCCGTCAAAAAGCCAAAATGGAATCATATTGAACAAGGCAAGCCAGGAGTTTATTACAAACCCGTAATATGCTATTTCTTTAAAAAAATCCGGCAATTGAATGAAAACCAGACCTAAAAATGCCAATGCCAAAACTAAATTGATCACAGGGCCGGCAGCTGATATTATGCCGTTTCTCGCTTTGCTAACCCGCCCTGAAATCATAACAGCGCCGGGGGCTGCAAGCACAAACCCAAAAAAGGACATCGCAACGGCAAGAACCAGCATACTGTCAAACGACCTGAACTCTGCAAAGCATCCATATTTTTGAGCTGTGACCTTATGCCCCATTTCGTGAAAAAGAAATCCAATCCCAACTGTCAATGAAGCAATGACGAACTTCAGGTAAAAATCAGCTGAAAAGACTGAACTGCTTAATACAATTCCAAATGCCAATGAAATTGCAATCCAGGCCTTAAGAATATCCCTAAGCTCAGTTTCAGAGGTGCTTATACTCCCTAATTTTATTTGTTTTTCGATGTAATGCATTTTAGAATTTCTAGACATCCACAAAAATCTTGTGCTTCTCTGTTCCTTCCAATTCCTGCAGGATTCTCTTAAGAACAGCCTTTTCAGGATCGGGCATTAATTTTACCCTGTTTTTTAAGTCAGAAAAGCTTTCAAACGGCTTTTCCTCCCGTTTTTCTATTATCTGCCACATGTGCTTTTTGCCCAGGCCCGGCAGGAGCTCCAGCTGATGCATTCTTGTGCTTAGGGGCTGGGCTTTATTGAAAAAATCAATAAACTTTTTTTCATCTTTTTTAATCAGGTCCTTGATTACAAATTCCAGCTCTGACTTTGCAGTGGCTGTTAATTTACCCATAGGCATTTTGCCGACAATGTGGTGTATCTTGTCCCTTTTGCCGTCTCCAATATAAACTTCCTCAAAGGACCGAAGATGTACCCCTTTCTTTGGAACCAGCTCAAGAAATATAAAGCGCTCTTTTCCTATAGCCTGCGCTATTGGAGTCTTAACATACATCGGCCTCTCGTCATAGGGGTATCCATTAGGTAAAAAGTCAAGTACAATTGCCATTTCTTCCTTTGATTTGTCAAAAACCTTTGGTTTTTGCGCCAATTGCGGCATTTCAGGTTTTTCTTGGTTTTCCATTTTATTCAGAGTGTTATTGCAGTTGTAAGGTTGTGAAATTCCTTTTTAAATCTGCTGTCAATATTAAACTCCCGAGAAAATCCAGTGAAATGCGAGTGAGCTCGTTTCACTCGCTCACATTCGACTGATTTTCTGGGCACCAAAAATCTTTGATTTTTGCTTGTTTTCATGGAAGTTGCTTTTTCTTCCATAATCCTGAGCAACTTTGACTTTTCCTTTATGATATGCAGTATTTTTTTGCTCATTTTTGTTTTGGCTTCCTTGTTTTTTTTAAGCTGGCTCAAAACAACCACCTCATTAGCGCGGATATGCTCTAAGTAAGACAAGAGCGCAAATACCCTTGCAACCCAATGGGTAAAGACCGGCTCTTTCATTAAATCCATGCTGATTGCTTTTGGCGGCGGCAACTTTGCCTCAAGATGCTCCAGCAGCATCGATTCTTTTCTTAATATCAAATCAAGGTATTTAAGCCCTGTTTTTCCTTTCACGATTATCTTTTTTTCCTTGCGGGAGTATTCTTCCAGCAATTTTTTATCAAGCATTACAACTTCGCCTATAAGCTTGTAAGCAGTATACTCCAAAGCCCCTAAGTCATCCCTTCCAATGTTGTCCTGCTGCCTGAATGCCGGGCTTTTGCTGATTATTTTTATCCTTGGGCTTAAATCCTCCAAAAAAGCTGTTTCAACGTAGTAATTTATGCTTCTGAGTTTTGATATTATTTTTCTTGTGCTGTGAATCCTTTTTTTCAATGCATTTAAGGCTTTTTTATTGAATTTCCTTTTGTTTACTGAAAATGTTTTTACAATGAATTTGTGCAGCTTTTTGAGCAAAATTTTCTTTTTATTTTCGACTGATATGTTGCGATTCAGCAATATATCATCAATATTTTC
>CAYIKX010000125.1:0-4242 GCA_964364025.1 uncultured Methanosarcinales archaeon | reverse complement strand
TATTTATGTTCTTGCAGATTTTGATGGATGGGGATTTTACATTTATTCTGTCTTGAAGTTTGGCTCAATAAGCTTAGCCCATATGTCAGAGGAGCTTGCGATTCCAGAGGCAAAATTTCTGGGCATAACAGCGGACGATGTCATAAATTATGACTTGAAGAAGCATTTTATAAAGCTAAAGGATGTTGATTTGGCTAGATTGAAACAAATATCAGATTATGACTGGTTTAAGAAAAACAAGGAATGGCAAAGGCAATTCAAAATGATGAAGGAATTCGGGTCAAAACTTGAAATCCAGGCATTGTCATCAAAGGGCATAACATTTATATCTGACAAGTATCTGCCAGAGAAGATAAAGAAACAGGAGCTTTTAGACTAAATATATCAGCAATGAAATCAATTTCAATAATGAATAAAAAATAAACAAACTAAATTAAAAAATAAAAATAAATAAAATAAACCCATTATTAAAAATGTCAGAACAAAAAGAAGAAAAGCCAAAAAATGTGCCTGCTTGCTGCGTTGGCTGCGTCAGGTGGGAAAAATTCGGCAAGAACTGCTTCTATTACTGGGAAGGCAAAAAGCACTGCACAATGTGGGCTGGCTCTTGGGAAGAAGTGCCGCTGTAGTAATTCTTTGACAAATTTTATAAATGCTTGCTGTTGTTTTATTCTTAAAGGGCTAGTAGCTCAGCTTGGACTTCCTTTTGGTCAAGCTTTTTTGCTTGTCAAAAAAGGTTGGGGCAAATAGAGCGCCTGCCTTCTATCTCAAGCCTTTGGCTTGAAGCAAGCAGGAGGTCGGGGGTTCAAATCCTCCCTGGCCCGTTCTTTATCGTTCAGCGGGATTTTATATCCCGCATTGCATAGTTTTAGTCAAGCTTTTTCTAAAAGGTTGGTGGGAATCCTCCCTGGCCCGTTTTTAAAATAGAAATCTTTAAATATATGCCTTCTAAAGATATTAAATATCAAAATCAAAAGGTGATTTTAATGGATTTTTTAAAGAATAAAAAGGCGATTGTGACGCATCCTGTAGTATTGTTTATTGTCGGCATTGTGCTTGGATTAGTTGTAGCTTATTTATGGGCTGCTTACACAACAATACCACATCCATTCTGCCCAACATAAATTTTTTATAATTTTATCTTAATACTTTAAAGTTCCATAGCAAAAGTAGCTATCATTAAGAAAATGCCTTCTATGATTAATATTATTTTGTAAATAATCTCGCCTAACAATTTAAATTCTGCCCAGCTTCCCAGCCAGCCAAAACTATTCAAAAGAGGCAGCAAGGAAACTATCAGCACAATACCAGCAGCAATTACAGATATAGTTCCCATTATGTTGCTGTTCGTGATTTCTACAATTGAAGCATAGAGAAGAATAACCCCAGCTATTGCTGAAAGCCACACAAGAATACTTCTGGACAATTCAAATGGCAAAATTTTGAGCAATGACAGCAATCCAAGAGCGCTGATGACCAGGCCGATAAGCCCAATAATCCAGTCGCGCATCTGCATCATTTTATAGGAACCTCTTCTTAATCAATATAATTAGGCTGCTATTCTCTTTAAATCAGTTAATGCTTCTCTTTCTAGGTTTTCAATGGCGGCAATTACAATTCTAAATCCCTGGGCAACAATTTGAAAATCCTGTACTATGGCATTTTCATGTTTCTCAATCTGCTCTAAAAACTCTTCACTTGGTGCTTTTGGTAAGTTGTGCTCATTAATAGCCCCAGTTATAATATGTTTTATTTGATGTAAATCATATAATATTTTCAGGACAATTAGTATATCCCTTTTTTTAATATCATATGTATTAAAGAATGCATCTCTAATATCTATAGCAACCTCCTGAATCTCCCTTCTCAGTTCAGCTTCAGCATCCTTTTCAAGCGAAGGCTTAAATCTCGCTGTAAGTCCTCTTAATCTTGTTGCAATGGACTGCAGATGCAGAATGTCAATTTTTTCACGGGAGGCACCGCTTCTCATAGGAAATCGTGATAAAAAACTGACAGTGTCCTCTTTTTGAAACATTAAAGCTAAATTTGCCATTAGCTTATTTCTATTACCTTTTGCTTCATTAACAATCACTTCTACCCTTCTATACTCTTCTCTTTCACCTTGTTCAGCATATCTGTATTTTTTAGTTCCTTCATAGACAGCCAAAGCAAGTTCTCTTTCAAATTTCCTTAATGTTAGATCATTTTTGGTAACCTGGGACAACTCCATAAGAGCCTGAAGAATCCCTTGTTCTGCTTTAACCAATGCTTTATCTTCGGTTAACACATTAAAAATGAAAGCATCTGCATTGTGAAGTGATTTATTCAATAATGGGATAGCATTTCTAAACTTTCTTAAACTCGCAGTTACTCTATGTATCTTGAGCAGGTTGTATGCACGTTTCCATCGACGATCACTCTTTCTTAACTTTGATATTGCACGCCTTGCTTCAATTCTTTCTTTCCAAGAAGTAGCCCTTACACCTTTTAATAAAGTTGAAAAATATTTAGTATAAAATCCCATTCTTTCTCACCTTTTTATATTCTGATTTATAATTCTTCAACATTTCTTTATTTAAATCTTTCCTTTTTGTTGAGTTTTTTAGAGTGGTAACCAATTTAATCAAAAACTATTTATACCTTTATGATATACCGATTAACAATAGTTAATATTTGGAGGTGGTTTAAATGCACGAATTGCCAAATTTGCCATATGACTATAATGCTTTAGAGCCGTACATAGACGAGCAGACTATGAGGATACATCACACAAAGCATCATCAGGCATATATTGACAAGCTGAATGGCACAATAAAAGGCACAAAGTTTGAGAATATGGATGTAAATGAGCTTATAAAAAAGCTAAATGACGTGCCAGAAAACATAAGGACTGTTGTAAGAAATCATGGCGGCGGGCATTCAAACCACACATTTTTCTGGCAGGTAATGACGCCTGATGCTGGCGGAGAACCTCATGGAAATGTTGCTGATGCAATAAAGCACACTTTCAGTAGCTTTGACAAGTTCAAGGAAGAATTCACTAATGCTGGGCTTAATAGATTTGGCTCAGGATGGGCATGGCTTGTTTTGAATAATGGTAAATTGGAAGTTTACAGCACTGCAAATCAGGATAGTCCGCTGATGGAAGGGAAAACCCCGATATTGGGTATAGATATGTGGGAACATGCCATGTATCTGAAATATCAAAATCGGAAGAATGAGTATATCACAGCTTGGTGGAACGTCGTGAATTGGGATGAAATAGAACGACGATATAAAAAACTAAGTAGTTACTAATTTTAATTACCTCAGGATAGGATACGGTCCACCCATCCATTTATTGCTCATCCATTTCTCTACGTAAGGTACTTTTTTATCGTAGAGCTTTATCGTCGTGATTTTTGTCAGGAATCTTTTAACAAACTCTTTTTTATAAATTCTCAAGTGATAAGCTTTCTTTCTAGCGAACCCATCTTTGCTCATATAAGCCTCCTGGTTAGAGTATCTAGCCTTTATACCTAAATAGGTTTCTAATAATCTTTTTACTACTTCTATCCGATTGATATCTGTACTAGTAAAATCAAGACAGATTTTAGGTATTTTTCTTGCACTATCATTAATGATTTTTACACATCCATCAGCATCAAAAAAACCTTCTATAAAGTTAATAGCTTTTGATAAACTTTTGTCGTTTCCATTTATTAGAGAAACTATTAAGTTGGGAGAAAAACGCAACTTATTTACTAATAAATATAGCTCTTTATTATCCAAACGCACAAACCATAACTCTTTATTAGCATAGTAACATACATTAATTTTAAAACCAATACTTTTAGAAAGTTTTTGTGCGTATTTTAAGGCAAAAATTTTGTTTTTAACATCTAGCCCAACTCGAAAATGTTCGTACCTTTCGTCCTCCCAATTATAGGTATAACCATCTCCTAAAACTGCACCTAATACATAAAATAATTCTGGATTATATGTAATCTTTTCTTCTATATTTTTCATTTTTATCAACCTCCAAAGTTTTTTATTTTTCAAAGACTTTGGAGTCAGGAAAAAGAGAACGTTAAGCGAAACTGCGTAATTGATTTTTGTGCTGAAAGCCGAAAATCATTATTTGGCAGTTTTGTGTGTTCTCTTTTTCAATTTTAGATGCAGAATGGCTTTATATATTTTAGGCAAGGATGGCTTGTTTGCAAGTTCCATTAGTTGCACCTCATTAGCATGTTATGCGTAAAG
>CAYIKX010000124.1:0-4248 GCA_964364025.1 uncultured Methanosarcinales archaeon | reverse complement strand
CTTGTCGCATTAAGCGATGGCGCTTTGCCTTCAAATGTCGGCGGCGGCTATAACTTGAGGGTGATTTTGAGAAGGGCTTTGTCTTTTATCGACAAATACAAATGGGACATTTATCTGCCTGATTTGTGCAGATGGCATGCTTCTTATTTAGAGCCGCTATTTCCTGAATTAATGGGAAATCTTGATGAAGTTGAAAAAATACTTGAAGTTGAAAAAAACAAGTACGAAGCAACAAAGCAAAAAACGCACTTAATGATTTCTAAGCTGATCAAAGAAAATATAGATGAAAAAAAATTGCTGGTTTTATACGACAGCTATGGAATTACACCAGAAGTCATGAGGGAGGAAGCATTAAAGTTTGACAAAAAAATAAGCATTCCGGAGAATTTCTATGCAAGAGTTGCCGAATTGCATGAGAAACAAGAGCAGGAGCACGCAACAAAAAGGGAAGAAAAATTAAATCTGGAAGGGATTCCAGAAACAAAAGCATTGTACTACAATGACTACAGAAAAAATAAATTCAGGGCAAAAGTTGTCAAGATTATCGAGAATAAGGTTATTTTAGAGGAAACCTGTTTCTATCCGACATCAGGAGGGCAGCTTCATGATATCGGAACGATTTCTTTGCTTCGCAAAGAAATAGACGCCTCCCGCCCACCCCGTGCCGCCCCTGAAAAGTACAATGTAATTGATGTCTTCAAGCAGGGCAGCATCATAATGCATGTTTTAAGCCAAAAGCCGGACTTAAAAGAAAATGAAATTGTTGAATGCGAGATTGATTTGGAGAGAAGACTGCAGCTGGCAAAGCACCACACAGCTACTCATATTGTGAATGCTGCTGCTAGAAAAGTTCTTGGAAATCACATCAACCAAGCGGGAGCAAAAAAGGATATTGACAAAGCAAATATTGACTTGACCCATTACCAAAGCATTACAGGCGAGGAACTTGAAATGATTGAAGAAGAGGCAAACAGACTGGTAAAAAAGGCAATACCTGTGCAAAGCAATTTTTTGCCCAGAACAGAAGCAGAGCAGACTTATGGCATGAATATTTACCAAGGAGGCGCAGTGCCTGGGAAAGTCTTGAGGATTATTAATATCAAAGGTGTTGATGCAGAGGCATGCGGCGGAACTCATCTCAATAATACTGCAGAGGCAGGGCAAATAAAAATTTTGAAAGCTGCAAAGATTTCTGATGGAATTGTCAGATTGTATTTTACAGCTGGAGAAGCAGCCCAAAAGGAAAGCAGGAAAGAAAAAGAGATTTTAGAAGAGGCTTCCAGATTGCTAAATGTAAAAATAAGCCAATTGCCAGCAAGAGCTAACGAGCTGTTTGAAAAATGGAAATTAGCAAAAAAATCAGTTGAAAAGAAGAAAAAAATAAATTTAGAAGAACTTGAATTAAAGTCAAAAGAAGAATTTAAAGGAAATGTACTAGACAAAATTTCGGAAATCCTGAAAACGCAGCCTGAGCATGTTGTGAAGACTATAAAGAGATTTTTGAATGAATTGGAAGATACGAAAAGAAAATTAGAATAAGAAATTTAATGAGCCCAACTTTCTCTTGGATTCCAATGTGCGCCTAAATCATGCACGCTCCGTGAATAAGCTTCAAGAGCCGGAGCTACATCATCCCCAAAAAATTCGCTAAGATTAGCGACAATTGCTTCAAAATGCGGATGTCCATCTGGAGAAAAATCACCAGTACCATAAATTCCCTGCCCAAGTGCCCATATAGTATATTTTAAAAATTGGTCAGCAACATTGTCAGGCCTGACTGCAAGCATGTCAGCCAATTGTTCTAATCCTGAAACTCTTGTAAATAATACATTTTCTACTCGCTTCGCTATCTCCTCAATCCTTTGTGTACGTGCTTCTCCATTCATTTACATCACCATTTGATTTTTGTTTTATAACATATTCTAGAATTTAACCAACAATGAAAAAGCCCTGTAGAATATGTTATCTTTTTGGGCTTATAACAGCAGAATAATAATCAGGCTAATAACTAACAAAGACAATACAGAAACTTTGCTTAAATTTATGTTAGCCATTTTATAAGTTAAGAAATGTAGATTATTTATAAATCTTTCTTTTTTAGACAAATTTTGCCAGCTTTGTCTGCTGCTTTACATTCCTGAACAATCTGCTTGCATTCAGCAAAAAGTCAACATTATATCTAAACCTCTTTTTCACTAGTTTTCTTGCGTATTCAAGCATAAGTTCTTTTGATGAGAATTCGATTGGCTTGATTGACATTGATTTTCTTGTTGCCTCACGAGTGACCCAAACTCCAAGAGGCATGCTATATTCATAGGTTATAAATCTCAGAGCCAAAACACTTGCCTGCCTTTTCATTTCCTTTAATTTTTCAAGGATTGCTAATCTTACAGTATAATATCCTCCTACAGTACCAAAGGCATATTCTTTTCTTCCATAATGGCTTTCATAATCTGTAGTATATTTCAATGGTTTTGAAAAATTCCAATTTTGCGGAACGTAGGTTTCAAATAATTCATAGCTCCAAACATCTGAAAACATTAAAATCAAATAATAATTCCCTAAATAACTTCCAAAAAAAGAATAATAAGAGTTAATTTCATTGTAATCTTTTATTTCATTGATTAAATTTTTCCCAATTATATCATCGGTGGCAGTTATAGACCAGCGAGTAGGCACTAACTTTCTGCCTTTCTTCAAGCCCAAAGTCCCTACACTCAGCAATTTGCTCAAGAAATTTTCATCGAAATTATTTTCATAAAGATAATTGACCGCTTCATTCGCTTTTAAGTCAATGTCGTCAAAAACCTTGTAAACTTTGGTGTGTATTTTGGGATTTTCAGTTATTGTTGCTTTTTTCAGCTTGGCATTTGGGCCTGTTGGAGCCATGTGTGAATCAAGATTCAAATGAAACTTCGGCTTTTCCTGTAAATGTATATCTACATCAACTGGCTTTGAAGACATGGCAATATCTTGCGATATTTCAATTAACTTTATCCTTTTCCTTATGTTAACATTATATCTGGAATTAAGCAAAGAAGAGCGAAAATCCACAATCCTCGGGATTTCAAAATTTTCTGAGGCCCAGTATTTTGGAGCGTCAAAAAGCCAGCTGTCTTCTGATTGCTCAGGGGGAGCCAAAATTCCGACATTTATGTTTGGGTAGCCAAATCTCCCAACAAAAGGCGCAACAGCATCACTTGTGAACTCTTCCTTGTTTAATGTGCTTTTTATCCTATAAATAGCATTGTTTCTTGCGCAGATCGGGCATTTGCCTTTTCCGCAGTCTCCAAGAGGGTCATAGCCTTTGTGCTGCCTGAATGGGATTTGCATGAAAATTTAGAAGACAACAATTAATATAAATTTTTGGTTTATTTAAAACAAAAAACCTTAAATAAAGATACGAGATTTTAAATTATATGGCATTATCAAAAACCGAAATTAAGCAGTTAAGAGAGCATTTAGATAATTGCAAAAACCCGTTATTCTTTTTTGATGATGACCAGGACGGGCTTTGCTCTTTTCTTCAGCTATATAGATATAAAAAAGAAGGCAAGGGCATAATTGTAAAAACTACCCCAAAGCTTGGAACAGTTTTTGCAAGGAAAGTGCAGGAATACCAGCCTGATAAGATTTTTATTCTGGATATTGCAGTTGTTGAGCAGGATTTTCTTGATGAGATTAAAATGCCTGTTATATGGATTGACCATCATGGCCCTTTTGAAAGAAATAATGTAAAATACTTTAACCCAAGAATTTCAAACTGGGAAGACAACCATCCAACATCGTTCATGTGTTATCAGGTAGTTGGGCAGGGGATGAAAGCGAGCGATGCCGAGCAACGCAGCTGCCTATGGATTGCGACTTTGGGGTGCATAGCAGATTGGTTTTTGCCTCCTTTTATCCAGGAGTTTAAGAAAGAATTTCCTGACTTGCTGGATAAGCCTTACAAAGGGCCTGGCGACATAATCTACAATACAAAGCTTGGACATCTGATAAGGATTTTTTCTTTTGTACTAAAGGGCAGGACTGAAGATGTCATGAGATGCGTCAAAATTTTGACAAGGATAGAGAGCCCTCATGAAATACTTAACCAGGAAAGCGCGCAGGGCAGATTTATTTACAAAAGATACGAGCAGGTAAATAACATGTATGAGCCGTTGCTTAAGGATGTTTTAAGGACTGTGGAAAAATCAGCCCATAATCTTGCTGTATTCACATACAAGGATGACAAATCGAGCTTTACAA
>CAYIKX010000123.1:0-4254 GCA_964364025.1 uncultured Methanosarcinales archaeon | reverse complement strand
CCGTGTTTGCCACCATTATTGTTGTTGGGTGTATACTTTACAGGTTTACTTTACAAATTCATAACATTTTTATAATTCAACTTTAATGGATTCTGCATCGCTAAATATCATCTCAAGAAGGAAATAGGATTATTTGAGGCAGTCCTTTACGGCGTAGGCATTATTCTTGGGGCCGGAATTTACGCCCTGATTGGGGTTGGGGCTGGAATTGCGGGAAATGCATTATGGCTTTCTTTTGTTGTTGGGGCAATAATAGCTGCTTTCACAGGATTCAGCTATGCCGAGCTTTCATCAATGTACCCAAAAGAAGCTGCAGAGTATGTTTATACCAAGCATGCCTTCAGGAAAGAGCTGCTGGCTTTCACAGTCCAGTGGGTTATGTTCTTTACAGTTGTTGTTTCAATACCGACAGTTGCATTGGGCTTTGCGGGCTACTGGAATTTTCTTTTTGGAAGCAGCATAACCTTAGTAGCATTTATGCTCATAGCTGCAATGTCCCTGCTCAACTACTTTGGCATAAAAGAATCAGCAAGATACAATGATATTTCAACAATACTTGAGACAGCTGGCTTAGTAGCCATAATATTTCTTGGCTTGTACTACGGCACTAAATATGAGGTTTTTTCCACGATGAACTTCTTTGAATCGCCTACTGGAATTACAGGCATTTTAACCGCTACAACAATTGTTTATTTTGCCTTTATCGGATTTGAGAATCTTGTCAACATATCTGAAGAGGCAAAGGATGCCAGGCGCATAATACCAAAAGCCTTGCTTATATCGCTTGCTATCTCTGCCGTGATATATATTTTGGTTTCAATAGCAGCTGTTTCCATTGTTGGCTGGGAAGCTCTTTCAAATTCAAAAGCTCCATTGGCAGAAGCTGCTGAAAAAGTAATACCAAAAAGCTCTATTGCCTTGGCTTTGATTGCATTGTTCGCTACTTCAAATACAGTGCTTATACTGCTTATTATCGGCTCAAGGCTGCTTTATGGGCTATCGGCAAACAAGTCGCTGCCTGGCTTTTTCTCGAATGTCGGAAAGCGTGGCACTCCATATATTTCAATAATATTTATAACATTATTGGCTTGGTTAAGCCTGATTTTTGGCGGAGGCATAAAAAAGCTGGCTCATTTAACAGACCTGGGAATATTTACTGTTTATATATTTGTTAATCTTTCTGTTATAGTGCTTAGATACAGGGAGCCAGAAACTAAAAGATTGTTTAAAGCGCCTGTCAACATAGGCAGATTTCCTTTATTGGCTTTTCTGGGCATTTTATTAAACATAAGCATGCTGTATTTCTTTGAGTGGAAGATTTTTCTATATGGAATGGCTCTTTTATTAGTCGGCCTTGTTCTGTACTTCCTGTTTGACACAAATAAGCCCAATCAACAAACTTTATAAATATCCTAAAAATCTTGCTTTTAGAGTATCATGCCAAAAAAGATTCTTAAGGATTTTAAGGTTGAATATCTTCAAATATTGGATGAGAATGGCAATTGCGACGAAGCTTTGATGCCTAAGATTTCTAATGAGCAAATTAAGAAGATGTATGAGATGTTAATTCTTATTCGAGTGTTTGACCAGAAAGCTTTCAACATGCAGAGGCAGGGAAGATTAGGCACATATATTCAGTTCAAAGGACAGGAAGCCTGCCAGGTTGGAAGCGCAATGGCTCTGGAAGACAATGATTGGATATTTCCTATGTATAGAAACAGCGGCTTGCTTATAGCGAGAAAGCACCCAATTGTTCAAGTTCTGCAATATTGGAATGGCGATGAAAGAGGGCTTAAATCACCTCAAAATGTAAATAATTTTCCTATTGCAATTCCAGTTGGAACACATTTGATACATGCTGTTGGAGCTGCATGGGCTGCAAAGCTGCAAGGCAGGAAACAAGTTGCTGTAACTTATTTTGGCGATGGTGCTACATCGAAAGGCGACTTTCATGAGGCAATGAATTTTTCAGGCGTTTTCAGCACTCCAACAGTGTTTATCTGCGAAAACAACCAGTATGCTATCTCAGTACCAAGGCCGAAACAAACTCATTCAGAAACTATAGCGCAGAAAGCAATTGCTTATGGTATAGAAGGGATTCAAGTGGACGGCATGGATATTTTTGCTGTTTACAAAGCAACAAAAGAAGCAATTGAAAAGGCAAGAGCCGGAAAAGGGCCTACTTTGATAGAAGCTTATACTTATAGATTATGCGACCATTCGACAAGCGATGATGCTTCAAGATACAGGACAAAGGAGGAATTTGAATCGTGGCTGAAAAAAGATTCGATAGAAAGATTGGAGAAATACATGCACAAAAAGGGTTTGTTGGATAATGCTTACAAAGAAAAGGTTTTAAACCAATCAAAGGATATTGTTGAGAAAGCTGTCGCAGAGTTTGAAAAAATACAGCCGCCTGACCCAAAAGACATGTTCAAGTATGTTTATGCCAACTTAACTCCGCAGCAGAAAGAGGAGATGGATGAGTTGGGAATTAAGTAAATTGTATTGACATTCAAAATAATAATTCAATCCGTCGCCTTTGAGGCGACAAGAATTACACTCGGCGAAAAAATTATTGCCAAGATTTTTTCGCCTCGGATTATTACAATAATAAATTGCGAGGAAAAAATTAGTGGATATCAATTTTTTCCGAGCGTAACATCGTTGTGAGCGCAGCGAACGGAAAGAAAAGTAAAGTTAATTAAAAATTCAAATCAAAAATGCCAGTCGCAAACATAGTTCAGGCAGTAACAATGGGATTAAGGCAGGAATTGGCTAGAGACAAGAATGTCGTTGTGCTTGGCGAGGATGTTGGAGTAAATGGCGGTGTTTTCAGGGCAACTGATGGGCTGCAGAAAGAATTTGGGCCAAATAGGGTTATTGATACTCCATTAGCAGAGCTAGGAATTGTTGGCGCTTCTATTGGATTAGCAGTAAATGGAATGAAGCCAGTTGCTGAAATACAGTTCAGCGGTTTTTTATATGCCGCATTTGACCAGTTGCTTTCACATGCTGCCAGAATCAGGATGAGAAGCAGAGGAAGATTTAGCTGCCCGTTGGTTGTAAGGGCACCTTATGGAGCTGGCATAAGGGCTTTGGAGCTGCATTGCGAATCAGGAGAAGCATTATTCTCGCATATTTCTGGATTGAAAATGGTTGTGCCTTCAAACCCTTATGATACAAAGGGTTTATTGGCAGCAGCAATTAGGGATCCTGACCCAGTTATATTTTACGAGCCGATGAGGATTTACAGGGCAATAAAGCAGGACATACCAGAAGAAGAGTATTTTGTTCCGTTGGGAAAAGCGAATGTTCTGCAGCAAGGCGATGATTTAACATTGATTGCATGGGGCGCAATGGTAAAGACTTGCCAGGAAGCAATTGAAAAATTACAAGGCAAATATTCTGTTGAGCTGATTGATTTAAGAACTATAAATCCTTATGATGCTGAAACATTAATTAATTCAGTAAAAAAGACAGGAAAGTGCGTCATAGCGCATGAAGCCCAAAGAACAGGCGGGTTTGCTGCAGAGCTGATTGCCTCAATAAATGAAAAGGCATTATTAAGTTTGCACGCCCCTGTTGTAAGGGTCACAGGTCCCGATATTCCTGTTCCGTTTGCTAAGTTGGAAAGTTATTATTTGCCAGATGTCAATAGGGTTTTAAAGGGAATTGAAAAGGTTATGAGTTTTTAGGTAAAGATTTAATAAGGCGTTATTTAAGATACTTTAGAATTGTAAAATTTCAACAACAAGGGGTTCAAACACGGATTTTTTCTTAGAAAAAATCCTATTCCGAGAGGAAAATTCAGAACTACGTAACTGAATTTTTCTCTCCAGTCAGTTTTTACCCATGTTGAAATTTTACTCGTATGGCGGCAAATTGAGTGCAGGGGATTTTTCCAGACGAAGTTTGGAAAAATCCTCTGCGAATAGGCTTTTCAGTCAAATGCGAGGTGAGTTCGGCGAACCTCGCTCACCATCTCACTGAAAAGCCGTGTTTGCCGCCATTGAAAAATTTAAAAATATTATTAAAACAAAATTCAATCAACAAAATGGTCTACGAATTCAAATTTCCGGATGTCGGGGAAGGAATCCATGAAGGAGAAATAGTCAAGTGGTTTGTCAAGGAAGGAGAGAAAGTAAAAGCTGACCAGCCCCTTGGCGAGATTGAGACAGACAAGGCAATAGTTGAGATGCCGTCTCCAAAGTCTGGCAAAATCCTCAAGCTGCATGTTCCTGCCGGCGGCAT
>CAYIKX010000122.1:0-4276 GCA_964364025.1 uncultured Methanosarcinales archaeon | reverse complement strand
TTGTGAATGTTGGTAAAATATTGCTATTGTCCTTTAACTTAAAAAAAATCTCAACTCCATAGCTTTTTCCAATCCAGTTTCTTTGCATTGTCTTGACTCTTTCAGGCCAATGCTCGAGCTTTTCAATGTCTTTAAGCAGTTCTTCAGCATAATCAGTTATTTTGAAAAACCACTGCTCAAGAAAAATTTCAGTTACATCATTCTGGCAGCGCCAGCATTTTCCATCTATCACCTGTTCATTTGCGAGGACAGTTGCGCAGCTTACACACCAATTTACCGCAGCTTTCTTTTTGTATGCAAGCCCTTTCTCGTAAAATTTCAGGAAAATCCACTGGTTCCATCTATAGTAGTTTTCATGCAGGCTTGCAACTTCTCTGTCCCAATCATAAGAAAAACCCATTTCTTTCTGCTGTTGTCTTATAGCATCCATATTTGTCAAAGTCCATTTTTCAGGGTTGATTCCGTGTTTGATTGCAGCGTTTTCAGCAGGCAAACCAAATGCATCATAGCCCATTGGGTAAAGAACATTAAAGCCCTGCATTCTTTTATACCGAGCCAAAGCATCACCTATTGAATAATTGCGCAGATGACCCATGTGCAATTTTTCGCTGGGATAAGGGTACATCTCCAAACAATAGAATTTCTTCTTTTTAGGGTCTTCTTTTACCTTGAAAATCTGCTTTTCTTCCCACTTTTTCTGCCATTTTTTGGCTATTTCATTTAAGTCGACCATATTGAGAAAGTTTTATATTGAGATTTTTAAAGTTTTGGAAAAATTTCTTAGAATTACAAGGATTAAAATCCCTTCCTTTTCCTCAAATGCTCAACCAATCTTTCATTGATTATCAGTTTATCATCATCAACAACAAATCTAAATGGAAGTATTATGCTTTCATTTTCATTTATTTCTATCTCAATTTCATCAATAAATTTTAATTCATTTAATGTTGCGCCATCTAGTACCTTTTTTGCAGCATAAACTGCCGCATCAGTTGGCATTTGTCTGTTGCCTAAATTTCTTTCCTCAAAATTTATTTTTTGTTTTTTAAAACTATTGATTAAAATATTTGTTCTTTTCTTTGCTGGCTTATCGCCAAGAATACCGCCAAAAACAAAATACTCGAATTTATTTTTATCGTTTGTTGTTAATGTCTTTTCTGTGTATTGTGATAATATGCATATCTTCTCAAAATCCATTTCAGAAAATTTTTTATCATAAACAGTTCCAAACTTTTTTAATTTGTTTTCATCTCTTTTATTCTTTATATTTGTAAAAATTAAATCACCTTTTCCAACAATTCTAGAAATATGCTCGTACTCAATCAGGCACCATTCATAAAGTTTAGGTTCCAAATGTTCTATAATGCATTTCATAGTAATTAAAAAATAAGAAAAATAATCTAAAACTTCTTGAACTGCGCTGATATGTCTATCAAATCTGCATGCCCTAAAAACATTGCCCTGCAGCAGTATCTCTGCAAGCCAAGCTCGTCCAGAACCTTTTTTCTGTCTTCGCCCTTGTTGACTCTTTCAACATATTGCTCCCACAAATGGGCAATTGGCTTGCCGCAGCTCCAGCATCTGATTGGTATTATCATTTTTCCTCCGAAAATTTTATTTGAGGAGACCAGCAAAAATCTTATTTTTGCGCTGCCTCCTTATCTGTAAGATTTTTGCACTTTACTTCTAGCCTGCCCATGCCTGTTCGGCTTTGCAGGCTCCTTCCTTCTTACATCGGCAACAAGCAAATTCCTGTCATAAGCCAAAAATGTTTCCTTTAATTTATCGCCCTTTGTAAATTCAACTAAGGCTTTTGCAATTGCCAACCTTGAAGCTTCTGCCTGGCTGGTTATTCCACCGCCAGATACATTAATGTCAATATTAACTTTGTTTGCAGCATCTCCAGCTAATATCAACGGCTCTCTTAATTTAAGCTTTGACATTTTAGGTTCTATAAAATCAATTGGAATGCTATTTACTCTTACCAATCCGCTTCCTTGCTTTAACACGGCTCTTGCAATCGCCCTTTTTCTTTTTCCGGATGTGTGGATGTTTTTCATTCTATCTCCAGCCAACAGCCTTGCATATTTCCTTTACTTTCAAAAAATCTGCGGATTTCAATTTCTCAATATTTGCGCTTTCAACAACAGAAGCTTTTTCGTTCTTCAGGCTTTCGGGCATGCCAATATAGCATTTGACATTTTTAAAAGCATCTTTGCCTCTTGCCCTTTTGAACGGCAGCATTCCTCTTATAGTCCTTCTTACAAACATATCCGGCCTTCTGTAAAAATATGGGCCTTTTCCAGGAGCCTTTCTGTCTATTCTTCTAATATAGTTGGCCAAAGTAGCGGGCTTATTACCGCTTACTACACATTCCTCGCAGTTTACAACATCCACTTTGTTGCCTAGCAAAAGCTGCTTTGCGACATAGCTGCTTAACCTTCCCAAAATTGCATTTTTAGCGTCTATTATCATTTTATTATTTTTAACCAATTACCCTTATTCCCTTTCCACTAGGATTTTCCTTGCTTAATTCCAATAATGGAACAATTTTCGCTCCAATCTTTTCAATCTTCTCTTTTGCTCCGTTTGAAAACTGGAATGCTGAAATAGTAACCTTGTGCTCTAAATTTCCCGCCCCAAGAACCTTTCCAGGAACAATAATTGTTTCATTTTCCTTTGTGTACCTGCTTATGCTCGAGAGATTTACAACCCTTCTTTGTCTTGTAGGTTTCTCTAAGTCATTCGCAACCCTTCTCCAGACGTTTACATCCTGCTCATTGCTTCTCTTTTTCAATTCTGCAATTAGCCTGAGCAAGATTGGATTTGTTGGTCCAGTTCTTTTTGACATTTTAGTATAATTTTCCCCCTATTTCTACTTCTCTTTCTGGTTGAATTAAAACACATTCATGATTCAAATCAGGAACCCCTAATGTTAAAACTTCTGATACTGCTGAGCCAATTTGCCTCTGCGGAAAATTCACTACTCCTAATATAAGCTTCCCCATTAAACTCTCTTTTGAATAATTTTTTACTAATTGAGCACAAGATCTTTTTACTCCTATTTCTTTGCCAAAATCGATTTTAAGTTTGTATGTTGGTTTTTTTGCTTCTGGAAATTCTTCTATACCAATAATTCTTCCAACTCGAATATCAATTTTATTAAAATCTTCGATAGTTACCATTGTATTTTTTATAAAAATGCGGAAGGCGTGATTCGAACACGCGCACCCACTAAGGGACAAGGCTTCTGATTAATATCCTCAACCTTGCGCATTTGACCAGGCTCTGCCACCTCCGCAAAAGTGGGATGTATCCTTATTTCGCCTTCTTTAATTCTTCAACAAACTCATCGAGCTGCTCGTCAAAAATGGCTATCGCCTCATTTACAATCTCTTTGCAGCTTAACTGGCCAAATGATTCAATATAAAAAACAAAATCCGTGTCGCTTGCAGTTACTTTAACATTCTTGTCTATTTCTGAAAAATCCAGCGACAAGTCGCATTCCAGCACTTTATCCTTGTTTATTGCCAGCTTTCTATCTTTTATCTCAAAAATATTATTATGGTCAACCTCTATAATAGCCTCAGGATTTTTAACTTCGCCTGTGAGCTCTATGATTGGCTTGTATTTGTAGTAAGCATGGCATGGGCTCCATTTTGAATGCTGCTTTCCCCTGCCCAATACTGCAGTAGCTTCTAATTCCAATGTCTGGCCCTTAAGCAGCTTTACAACTGGCATATCTGGATAGACAGGCTTCACAGCCGGGTCTTTACTTTTTATTTCAGAAGCGTAAACAACTCCAGAGCCTTTTGTTGCCCTGAGGACCATTTTTAACTGGCATCTGTTGCAGCCTTTGCCTTCGCATTTGCACTTGTCCGGCAAATTATAAGATTTTAAATCCGTTTTTAATGGAATAAGCCCAAGCCTATGGGCTATCATCTCATCGTAAAGTATTGAATTATTTTTGTGGAATTCAACATCTTCAATGGACATGGTCGGCACTTCGTCTATCATTAATCTTCTTAATGTATTCGCAAAAACAGGATTCAAGTCCTTCAAAATAAAAGATAGTTTGCCCTGCTCCTTGTTGTTTTCCAGCACTCTTATTTCCATTTTTCCTCCTTGATTGTAAATTTTTTTTAAAAATTATTTTTGATAACGAAATTTATTTTCAATCCGTCACTTCGCGACAATATTTAGTCCTCGGCTCGCTGTCTTACCACATCGCTCGCCTCGGAATTTATAGGGCCATCGAAGATGGTCCATTTTTGAT
>CAYIKX010000121.1:3508-4288 GCA_964364025.1 uncultured Methanosarcinales archaeon | reverse complement strand
ATTATAGGCTTTGCAATAACTTTCTATTACCTTGTAATATTCAGGTACGTATGGGTCCCAAGACAGCCTTTTGAATTTGCTGCATCAAGAGCATGGGATAATCCAACAATGTATTTGTCTGATTTCAAGCTGCTTCTCTTGTTTATGATTGCAGGGGGTATTTTTGCATTATTCCTTTTCAAAAAATATTTAGTGCCTGCCTTATCATCTTTGGTTATGCTTTTAATAGGCTCTGGCAATTACTTCGGATTCAGGGAAAAGGCGTTTCAATTAAGGTTTTTTTGGCCGATATTTTTATCGTTTTTAATCGGATTTGGGATGTACACGCTTTTAAAATTTATAATAAAACAATGGAAATTTATTTATTCTGTTTTACTGTCAATTACAATTGTTTTGGCTATTATTATCAATGGCATTCCATTTATTCCTCATTACAGCAGTCTGCAGACAAATGGGCTGATGGACCAATATCACTGGGAAGTCTTTAAATGGATTGAAAAGAACACGGAAAAAAATCAAAAAATATACTTTTTTTATGGAGACATATACAACCAAGATGCTATGCTGAGAAATTCCAAGAGAACGCATTACTTAATCGTGCCAGATGACTACGTTGATGCCATAAAAAAAAGGGAAATCAGGAAATTTTACGATACAGAATTGCCCGGAGATTCTGGCGGCGGATCTCCCTATAGAAAATCCTTTTTTTCATTTGGATTTCGTTTGGATGAAATCCCAAGCGAAAATTTCTCAGGCAAAAAGAATATTTGCAATTTTGAC
>CAYIKX010000121.1:0-3498 GCA_964364025.1 uncultured Methanosarcinales archaeon | reverse complement strand
AAAAAAATAATTTTGACTATTACGTTTTTGACAAGGTATCCAGACAGCCGGTTTTTGCGCAATATAACCTATTAATTGCAAGTGAATTGAGCAACAAGGCTTCTGCCATTAAAGTTTTTGAAAATCCGGTTTCAATCATAATGAAAAATAACAAGCTAGGGGTTGATTGCATTGAGCAAAGAAATTTTTAATAGGGTAAAAAATGAATTGAAGTATGTTGGGCTTCTGCTCCTGATAGCTCTAATAATATTTAAAATAGTGTATTTTAAGGAGAATTTAATTGTTTTGCTTAGATTTGTATTGTCATTATTCTGGCTGTTTGCGCTGCCTGGCTATTTTTTGACTCTTTATTGGGGAGAAAATCTGGAATTTATGGAGAGGTTTGCAATTGGAATTGCCTTGGCTGCAGCCATAACTGGAATATTCAGCTATTATTTTGGATTGATTGGAGTAAATATCAAGTATCATACATTCCTGCTACCATTTTTGATTATAGTTGTAGGTTTAACTGCAGCAATGAGCAAAAAGAATAAGGGTATTAGCAACTGATTTCAGGTTTTTTATATTTTCTCAAAATAATAGCTATGATGATAAATATTGCAAACGCCAAAACCATTGATATTCTGAACGATATTAAAAGCCCAAAAAGATAAACCAGGGAAGGAAATATTGTAAGGCCAAGCAAAATGGAGAAAATAAGTTTTTCGCTTTCAGAAAGCTCAAAATTGTTAAGTATAAGATAAAAAGGAATGGATATTATAATAATTCCAACAAAAACACGAATACCGGTAATTCCAAAAATTACAAATGAAAAAATGCCAATAATCAATATTATAATTGAGGCAAATGCCAAAAGTTCCTTCATTTCATTTTTTAGTTTCAAGTTTATACACCCTTATATTGTCTTGGCTATATACCAAAGTATGGTTAGCTAAAGCTGTTTTCTCCAGCTCCTGCATTTTGTTGAAAGTCTCTTTGTCATTAAGAGGCCCAAGCATTGTGTAATCCAGTAATATATACCAGTCTTTGGATTTTAAAATATCCTGCTGGTCAGTCCTTAAATAAAAAAACCTGTTAACATGCTGAGATACTGCAGCAAGCCATCTTATCTTTCTTGATGTTGCATCCAAAATATTTTCTGTGGATGGAATGCCTAATACAGTTACGTTATAGTCACTAGGCACATTTTCAAGAATCCACTGCCCTGCTTTGAATTCCTCATTGTTCAATGTTGTGAAAAATCCGTTTCTGGTATTAGGATTATAGGTATCTTTATTCAGAAACTGTGATGAATAAGCCATATTAACAGAAACAGCAAAATAAACAAAAACAACAGCAATGGCATACTTAAGATATTTGTTGTAATTCGATGGCAGCTTTATAAAAGAGCCCAGATAAACAGCGCCTATTGCAGCCAAAGGCGCGAATATATGCTCTGTAGCTGAAAGTGATCTGTGCAGGTGCGGCGCAAGCCCTATAAGGTCCCTGTGAAGAACAAGGTAAAGGCTTACAAGCCATGCCAGCAAAAACAAGTCTTTTTCTTCCCTTCTCAAAACCAAAAATAAGATGCCGAGCAGCAAAAATGGCAATGTCCACAAGCCGTGCATTTCCCTAAATGAGAAGTAGCTTGCAGGCACGCTTCCTGCATATGGTTCTGGATCCAAGGACCACTGGAGCAATCTTGCAAAAATCGGCTTTTGAATCTGTTCGTTGGAAATTTCCTTTTTAACGCCAAAAGTTTTTATTCCAAGGTTTGGAAGAATATTTAGAGTCTGGTATGGAAAAGACATGAAAAGCACCAGAAATATTAATGCAGACACTAAAATATGCTTAAAATTAAAAACAAATTTTTTTTGCTTTATTGCCAAAAAAATATATAAAACTGCCAAGCCAAGAGCAGAATGGAAGAAAATTAATGGGTGGATAAGAAGGCTAACTCCCAAAAACAGCGCAGTGAGGTAGATATATCTGGGATTATTATATTCTTTTGAAAAGGATATGAAATATTTATAAAAACAATATAAAATAATTGGCACAAATGCATACGCAAATCTCTCTGGCCATTGCCCCCAGAGATACGGCATAAAATCTCTTGGCGAGAATATTATCAGCAGTGAAGATAAAATAGCCGGCAAAAAGCCGAACAAGGAGTTTATGACAAAATAAACTGTAATGATGATAAATGTTGACATTATTGTATTCAACAGGAATATTGAGATTACCCTGTCTCTTCCTATAATCTCTCCAACAGCAAATGCAGAATGGAAAGTAGGAGGATACCATAATGTATGCGGAAATAGCCTGTTTTCACCGCCATATCTCAAATCTATGTAAGGGGGCAGATAAAATATTGATTTGTCGTTAAATGCTATATAATCTCCAACCTCAAAATGTGACATGGCATCAAACTCGCCATAAGGCAGTTTTCTTTCCTGCAAAGGCTGGCTCCAGAAGTAAATGGCAAAAAGATAGATTAAAATGAATATAGATGTCTGGATGTGATTCTTGCTTAATTTCATATATGGATGTCAACTAATAGCATTTATAAATATTTGTCTGTGACAAATAAAAAGCTTTAAAATAAGCTAAAAATTATTACAAATAATGGACATATTAATAATAAAGCTAGGAGCAATAGGTGATGTAATTAGGACAACCGCTATTCTTCCTGGATTAAGAGCCAAGTACAAAAACTGCAAAATAGGCTGGGTAACTAAAAAGGAGTCATTTGATGTTCTGAAAAACAATGATTTGATTGATGAAATATATTTAATAGATAATAAGCTCTATAAATCAAAAAACAAAAAATATGAGTTGGTAATATGCTTGGATGATGATTATGAAGCTTGTAAATTGGCTTCTGAAGTTAACTCTAAAAAAAATATTGGTGCTTATTTAAAAAATAATCAAAAAACATACTCTAAAGGCTCTTCCTTATGGTTTGATATGGGCCTGATTTCAAAATTTGGAAAGCAGAAAGCAGATGAATTAAAAATTAAAAATAAAAAAACTTATCAGGAAATAATGTACAATATTCTCGGTTTAAAATATAAAAAACAGGAGCCTATATTGATTTTGGATAAAGATGATTTAGATTTTGGTAAGAGATTTGCAAAAAAATACAAAATAAATAAAACAGACTTGATTGTTGGAGTTAATACAGGAGCAGGCGGCAGGTGGGAGGATAAAAAATTAAGCATAGAAAAAACAGCAGAGCTAATAGACAAATTAAACAGTCAAATAAAAAATGCCAAGCTGTTGCTTTTTGGCGGTCCTGAGGAAAAGGAAGGGAATGAAAAAATAAAAGAATCAGTTAAAACAAAAATCGTTGATGTTGGATGTGATAATTCTCTTATGGAATTTGCCTCTCTGGTGAATTTATGTGACATTCTTGTAACAAGCGATAGTTTGGCATTGCATATTGGGGTTGCTTTGAAGAAGAAGGTTGTAGCTTTTTTTTATGTCACATCCGATTCAGAAATAGAGCTATACGATAGG
>CAYIKX010000120.1:0-4320 GCA_964364025.1 uncultured Methanosarcinales archaeon | reverse complement strand
AAAAAAAATTGGAGTTACAAGCAGGATGATAACGAAATATGAGAATGAAAATTCTGAGGTTACTGTCAATAGGGCAATGAAATTATACGATTTGTTTGGTCATCAAATTTTTAATGAGGTTAATGTTTTTGTGCAGCATGACCTGCAAAGCAAATTTGAGACAGAGGTCTCAAGGAAATACATTGAACTCGGATTTGATGCAACCGAGACAAAAAAAACTCCTTTCGACATAATAGCAAAGAAAGATAACGAGTTGATTTTGACAGAAGTCAGTGATAATGTGAATCCACAGATGCAGTCGCTGTCAAAACTGTTGGATGCTGACAACTTGATTATCTTCCGCAAGAAAAAGCCAAAGAATATGCCTTCAATGACCAAGAAAGAGTTCATGGATTTTGAGGAATCGAATGAATTGGTGAGATTCTTGAAGGAGTTTTAATTTTATCCTTAAATTTCAACAACTAAACACAAACATTTAAATATTAACCTTATTTTTCAGTGATAAAATGAAATTTTACAATAATGCTCTGATTTCATCAATTTCTGGGATTTTGATAGTTATTATCGTGGCTTAAAGCCACCTTAAATTTTTTCTAAAAAATTAAAGGTGATGATGTGATATGAGTATAAAATATAAAATAAATTTTGAAAATAAAATTGGATTGAGGAAGAAGTTAAAATGATACCTAATGTACAAGTTGTATCAGAAAGTCCAGTTATAGGTAGGACTTCTACTATCGATGATTTGTTAAAGGCCAAACATGAACAAGAAATGAGTGGAGCTGAAGCCACTATTCTTACTATGATGGGTCTTAATCCTGTTGTTTTCGGTCTTCCTGGAGGAGCGATCCTTCCTTTAGAGCAGTATATTACTGCTTATAAATCTTGTTTTAGATACTTTCAAGTGAAGCATGAGATGCATGCTCCTGTGGCAGCTGGTGCATATGGTGAAGTGGCTGGTGTGCCTGCATTTGCTCTAGTTACTTCAGGACCTGGAGTTGCTAATTCTATGACAGGACTTTACGAAAATGAGATGGAATTTGAACGTTCAGTAACTGTAAGCGGAAATGGATTTCTTGATGTTCTAAAAGATCGAAGAAAAAGAGGATTTCAAGTAGCCAGAGCTGTTGAAGGTGGTTTAGCTTTTGGTAAAAATGCATATTTGGTAGAAGACCGCAATACTATTCAAAGAATTTTGATAGATGCTTTTCGTGAATCAATGACACTTCCTTTTGGATCTATATTGGTTGACATACCAAAAGATATACAAACAAAAGGCACTACAAGATTTGAATATTTTGAACCGCCTAAATTAGATAACCAATACACAGGTAATCTTGATTATAAAGTTCTGCATGAATTTGATGAAGCATTGAAATCTGCATCAAGACCATTTGTAGTTATAGGCAGAGGTGCATTACATGCTCGTGCAGAAGTTTGGGAATTAATTGAAAGAATTGGTTTACCATTTGGTTATACTTTAAAAGGAAAAGGGGTTTTACCTGATGATCATCCTCAAAATTATGGCTTAGTTGGACAACATGGAAAAATTTCAACAAATGAGGCTATAGAAAATGCCGATTTGGTTTTAATGATTGGCTGTAATGGTGATGATAGAGCATTTCTCAATCCAGAAAACTTTACTAAAGGCAAAAGAGCAGTCATTAATCCTTACTTAACAAATGCTTTAGCTAGATTAAAAATTGATTATCCAATAGGAGTAGACGCTAAGCTAGCGCTAACTGAGTTGTTAAAGCATGTTGAGGGGGATGAGCAACATGAAAAATTGATGCCATGGAATGCTAAAATTAGGGAAGCGTATGATGGAGAGGAGGTTTATAACACTAAAGGAAATGGAATGAGCCCAGTAGATTTTATGAATGGGATTAATGAATTTGCCAACCCTGAAATGCTAGTGCTAGATGTAGGGGAGCATCAAATGCATGCAGCAAAACTTATTCGTTTAAACTCAGGATTTTATTATGGCAGTGAACTCTATGGTCACACACCACCAGAAAAAAGAAGATCCTATAAAAGAAGAGTATACACCTCAGGAACTTCTGGAACAATGGCAACTTCAATTGAAAAAGCTTTTGGAGCTAAAGTTGCAAATCCAAATACAGATGTTTATGTTGTAATTGGAGATGGTGGCAGTGAAATGCACATGTCAGCTCTGTGGTTGCCAAAGGCTTATGGGCTTGAAATTCCAGTTATAATTATGAATAATAGAAGCTATGGACAAGTAAACGAATGGCTTGATCAATACCACGAGGGACTAAAAGAACATGCAGCAACTGCAGTTTTAGCAGATGGTCCTGATGGTATTAAATTTATACCAGATTTCAGCGGTTGGGCAAAAACTTATAACGTGCCTTTCTGGAGAGTAGAAGACGAAGCAAGTTTATATCAAACTTTGAGAGAGTTTACTACGAGTAGAGGCACTAGAATTCTGGAAGGCATTGTTTCTCAGTTGGGTGCTTACCCGATGACACCAAATCTTGGAACTTCTAAGGATAGCATAAAGCGACCTAGAAAATAATTTTTCAAACATTAACCGAAATCTTTATATACATTTATTCTTCTTGTTGATTTTTGGTGAATACTAGTAAAAAAAGAGGTTGATATTATGGCTGAAGAAGATTATGGGGTAGTTCCATATAAGGATATTTCTGAATTGAAAAAAGAATTAGAGGGCATGCAGGACAAAAGAGATGTTTCTCCAAAAGAGCTTTACGATGCCGTGCATAAATTGGCTAATGCAATGTCTGACATGCTCGAAGTTTTTGGAGCAGCAGCAGAGCAGCTTAAGCTGGAAGAAAAGGAATACGAGTTAGAAGCCAAAAAACATGAAATGATAATAAGCAAGCTGGATAAGCTTATAGACCAAAACAAGACGATTGCGGAAGGAATGGTCGCAATTGTTGAGATGGTAAAGGAAAAGTTTGGAAGCGTTGAAAAAGAAAAAGAACCAATGTTCAAGCCAGAAGAACAATTATTCAGGCCAAAGCCAGAGCCCAGGCCTTTTTTGAAGCCTCAGCAGGAATGGCCCAAGCCAGAGCCGTTGATGCCAAGACAACAGCCAATAGCTCCGATATCTGCACAATCTATGCCGCCTGATATTGGAATGCAGATGCCTCCTATGCAGCCAGAGCCAATGCCGGATTTGGATTTTACTGAAGAGCCGTTTCCGCTGGAAGAAGAGTCAAAGAAAAAAGGACTATTTGGAATGTTTAAAAAGTAAATTTATTATTTTTGAATTACCTGAATTAAAATGCAGCCTTTACAAAATTCAAAATCTTTAAGGGATTTTGCAAAACACCTTTTTCTTATAGGCAAAGTCTATATTGAGCGTAATAAGGCAAAAGAAGAAGTTGACAGCCATCTTAAAAAGATGAGAAAGTCAATAATAAGGATGAATTTGAGCTATACAGACATAGACAGATTAAAGCAAAAAATTGACAATCTGATAAGCCGGGAAAGGAAATATGCGAAATTCTTCAGGCCAGAAGACAAGGAAACACAGGAGTTAAAGGAGCAGATAAAATCCTTTGAGCAGGAATTAAGAAATGAGAGGGAAGAAAAATTAAGCATGATAAATGAGAATGATGAAAAAATTAGGGAATTGACAGAGTCCTTAAGCAACATAAAAAACCAGATGAGGCATCTTTACATGGAAAAGGCAAAAAGGCAGCACAGATTAAAAGCATTGGAGCAAAAAATAAACCAGAAAGTTGATTCGCACAGTTATTATCACTCATAAATCTTTAAAATTTATATTTTTAATTTCCTATAAGTCCCTTGCCATGACTGTATTTCTCGAATTTAATTTTGCCCTTTTGCAGGCATCTGCAATCAGCTGCTTGTTTTTTTCTTCCAACGCTTTGTAGAATTCTTCTGCAACGCTTAACGGCTTGCTATCCATCTTTGCATGTTCTTTTACCTGGGATTTTACGATGATTGATTTGGTCATTTTTATTTGTCTTAATATTCTTTTTATTCATTCCTTAAATACTTTCTGTTTTAGATTTAATTCTATAATATATAGTTTGGTGTAGCAATGGACACTGGACATCCGCGCGTGAAATATTTAAAGGCGTTCTAACTATGTAATTTTCAAAATAAAAGAAAAAAAGCCGCCCAATCTGGCGGAATAGAAGATTCAGACCCTTTAAGAGATAAGTTATCGTACAAATATATAAACCTTACTATGCCGCGGTCGCTCAATCTGGTGGAGCGGAAGGTTCAGACCCTTCTGCTGGAGACAGCAGTCGAATGCGAGTGAGCTTGGAGATGAGCGAGCGAGAGGCGAGCTCTCGCAAG
>CAYIKX010000119.1:0-4362 GCA_964364025.1 uncultured Methanosarcinales archaeon | reverse complement strand
ATATTTAATAAAAACTTGAGGATATTGTAGAACTTTTTTAGGATAAAATCTTATCAAAGCTACCAACATTCCTAAAGCGCTACCAAAGTTTTCTGGGTTTTTGTCAATTCCCTCTTGTAGATATCTTTCATACATTTCAACAATAACAGTTGCGTAGGTGTCTGGTTTATAGCCATCTCTTTTGTAACCTTTCCAGCCTCTTTCAAAACCTTTCAAGAACTCCATTCTGTTTGCTGATTTCTTAACTAAATCATCAGCTTCATTAATATCATCGTCTGAAAAAATACCCATATTCTAGTTGATTTTATCATTAATATAAAAATATTTCTATCAAAAATTCCTAAAGAGCTGAAGTAATAACTACTGTTGGATGCAATAGAGAGATTTTCTAGACTACCAAAACTCAACCATTAACTTTAAATATTTCCCTGCATTATAAGTCTAATATGAAATCGAAACTTGAATGCCCATTGTGCGGAACAGAGTTGGAAGAGCAAAAAGATTATTGCCCGGAGTGTGGCGAGACAATTAAAAAAGCATAGCAATAAAAATAAGATACTGGTTCTTTTTGGGTTAAAATGGCAGAAGATGCTGTAAAAAAGAGTTTGAGGTATTCTTTGTATGACGGGGCTGCTTTTGCTGTAATGGACGGCATGACTGCTTCTTTTCTTACGCCATTTGCCGTTGCCTTGAATGCCTCTGTCAGCCTGATTGCAGCCTTAACCTATATTCCCCAGCTGGTTGGAGCCTTCATACAGTTATTCGCAACCAAGGTTGTTGAAATATTAAAAGACAGGAGAAAAATTTTGGTTGTCAGCTCTTTTGCCCATGCAATCCTGTGGATTCCTTTGCTGCTTATACCGTATGCAACCCCAAACCAAAAGTATTTGCTCATAGTTTACGTGTCATTGCAGACAATATTTGCCCAATTAATGCAGCCTGTTGGAAATTCCTTGATTGGCGACATAGTGCCAAAATATGAAAGGGGAAGATTTTTTGGATTGCGCAACAGGGTTGTAGGGGCGACATCATTCGTTGCGGCTTTAGCTGCAGGCTTTATACTAAGCTACTTCTCGCCAAAACACCCCTTTCTCGGGTTCGCTGTACTGTTCGCAGTTGCATTCATTGCCAGAACTGTTTCGGGTGTATTCAAGGCCATGATGCACAATCCCATGCCTGATTTGGAGCACGCGGAAAAATTCTCGCTTTTCGATTTCGTGAAGAGGATGGACAAGACAAATTACGGGCATTTTGTGATTTACATTGTTTTGTTCAAGTTTGCCACTTATATTGCATCTCCTTTTTTTGCAGTGTACATGCTGAAAAATTTGGGGTTTACATACCTGCAGTTTACAATAATCATTGCTGCTGAATTAATAGCAAGCTTTATAGCAATGGGCATCTGGGGAAGATTGATAGATGAAAAGGGCACAAAGTTTGTATTGTATATAAGCGGGATGCTTACTCCGCTGATTCCATTTTTATGGCTGTTCTCCAGAAATTTCTACTACCTGGTTTTGGTTGAAATATTTTCAGGATTGGCATGGGCGGGGTTTAATTTGAGCTCGTCAAACTTCATATTTGATGCTGTAAAGCCTGAAAACAGGGTGAGGTGCATTGCATATTACAAGTTTTTTGAGGGCATAGCAATAGTTATAGGCGCTGCATTGGGCGGATTTTTGATAGAGCATCTGCCAAAATGGGTATTTGTTTCCGGCATTCTGTTCGCTTTCCTGATTTCAGGAATTTTGAGATTAGCGGTTTCATTAGTATTATTGCCGACTTTGAAAGAAGCGAGACTGATAGAGCTGGATGTGGGGCATTCTTTTTTCAAGAGATACCTTACAATAAGGCCCAGCGAAGGGCTTGTTTTTGAGGTCATAGGAAAGTATCATAAAGTTAGGGAGAAGATTGAGGAGGTAAAAGAATTGATAAAGACTACTGTGCCAAAACTTCCTGACAGGAAAGATTTCCAGAACTATAACAGGAAATTGCTGAAATTCATTGAAAAAAGCATTTCGCCAAAAAAAGAGCAGAACGACTTGACAGGCATGCATGACATAGAGCATATAACTGAAGATATTGAGAAGGGAAAGATAAAGAAATAGGAAATTATAAATATATGCATTTATTATTAAATTATTCATGAAAGAATTAATTGAAAGTCTACCCTTGGAAGATAGAATTGTTGAATTTTCTACAAATGATGGAGATTACCTTTTAGAAGTATTTGATAGAAGAACTGGAAATTCAATACCTAAGCAATCAATAAGATTAAGTAGGGATGATATTACCAACAATTTAACACACATCCCCAACCAACAAATTAGTGCACTAAGAAGATATGGTCCAGGAGGTATTGCTGCATTAGTGTTTTTAGGAGGAGCGTATGCAGCATCTGTGGCTGGAGAACAAGGCGGTGGACAAGCCATTATGGGTAGCTTATTTATTTCTACTCTTGTAGCATTAGGGATATTATATCAATATACTAGAACATTTAACCCTCAGGAGTATGAATTTAATCAAACACTTTCTAAATATAAGTTTTCTACCTTAAAGCATTCAAAATAAATTTCTATCGTAAAACCGCAAAATATTTATTCTCCTTTTGCAATGGTGACATAAAATGCCATTATATACACTATACACCTGCACAAGATGCAAAAGGGAATTTAATTTTGACAGCATAAAATACGACGACAACCACAGGCTTATATGCGTTGAGTGCCTCGGCAAGCAAAAAAAGCTTGAGAAAAAAGAAAAATTAAGCATAGAGAAAGCCGGGGAAGGCGAAGCCATAAATTTCATATGCGTGAGTTGCAGGTTCAAGTTTTCAGTCAAGAAAGGAAGCGCCAAAGAAATAAAATGCCCATTCTGTGGCAAGACAAAATTAATGCTAGTTAAGAAATACAAGGACGAGAATGATTTGATAAGAGATTCTATGGACCCAAGGTTTGATTATTGAGATTTTTTTGATTTTGCTGTAGTCATTTTTTGCTAACTATGACTTCTGTTATATGTCAAAGTTTTTTTAATATACCCTAACGCAGCTTCTATACTATCGAATGTGGATAAAATTTGCCTACCTGCAAAAAAATTATATAACTGCTGAAAATAATCTTTCCAAAATCTTATGCCTCTTTCAGACAAGCTTATACTGTATTCGTGTTCGACATGCCTTTCTCCCACTGGTTTGATTAGACCCTGAGCTCTTAATCTAGAAATAGCTCTTATGACATCTTCTGATCTAAATCCAGTTCCGGTTACTAAGTCACGAATTGAAACAGACTTTCTTTCGAATATTCTCCTGGCGACTTCCCTTACTTGTTGATGATCATAATCGCCTAAACCAAAAGGCTTTTCCCAGTTCCATCTAAAAATATTAGAAACATGTTTATCAACATCAAGCAAGTCTACCACAACTAGCTCAAGCCCTTTTAACGTTTCCAAATCACGATGTAAAGTCTCATTTGCACACAGCAAATTCCTTGATAAGCTGGAAAGATTGATTGACTTCCCATCTCGTTCATACAATTCTTTTAATAATCTATATCTACGAAATGTCGTTGGTTGGTCTTCTAATATGTGCCTCCCAAATAAGTCGCTTAGCATAATGCCATTATCAATACAATAACGAAGAGTGAATTGGGCTGTAGGAGCACCATACTTTAAGCCTGCACTTGCTGGCTCAAATTGTGCTCGTGGTATACCTCCTCTAGAACGTTCTTCAGGAAAAGTTGTCTTTTCGACAAGATGTGGTGGTTCAAGAACCTCATCTAACCATTGAGGTATATCTGTAATTCTTTCTCCTGCTAACTTATAGAGGTCGCCGTTTATAAAATCAGGATCATCAATATCGTTCAAATAAAACGCAAGAATTACTTGAACAGGTTCGTGTCTAAGAACATTAAGCATCAACGGCATTTTTTGTTCTGTTATGATTGGGAATGTCCTATACAAACGCTTAGGTATTTTTGTCATCTTTGCTCTTATGGAATCTCTTAATTTATAAAAATTTTTCTCTTATTCATCACTCTTCAATGAACTAACTTCTCTTTATAAATCAAAATTTTTATCTTCAATATAGAAAAAAATCAACTTTTTCTTTTTTTAATTAAAGTATACCAGTATACAAAATAGTAATATTTATATACTAGTTCATATATTGAAACACCCCGATTTTAAAAATTAAATAAAAAACTCTGAGGTGAATAGAAAATGGCAATGGATTTTGTTATTGAGAGTGCACTTAAACAAGGGGTTGCACAAAGCGAAGATTTACTTGTAGGACAAGCTAATATCAAGGTTATTGGCTGCGGCGGCGCAGGCAGCAATATGGTGAGCTGGCTTTACAGAAAAGGC
>CAYIKX010000118.1:0-4393 GCA_964364025.1 uncultured Methanosarcinales archaeon | reverse complement strand
GGTATCAACTATAGCTTTACCAGTAGTTTGAGGTTCGCAAGAAGCTAATATAAAAACTAACATAACCATGAATAAAATCTTCAGTTTAGTACCCATTACTTTTACCCCCAACTATAAGCTAAGTTTTAATTTCTCTTTATAAATTTTCCTTAAAAAAGTCCGTCTAATAGCCCACGTTATTTACACTCAAACCCCCTTATCCTCTTTGCCCTTTTGCGTATTACATTTTTACAAGAATATATTAAAATTTTCACCCAATAAAAGCCCTTATCAAATGGCTAAAAGCATTAAATCCGTCAAATCCCGGTATTGGAAGCATGTTAAAGATAAACAAAAACATGTTTATTCTTTGCGTCAAAAGTAAAAGCAAGTAATAATTTTTCTTGTACATCTTTTTCTTTAGCAAAAACAAGGCAGAAAGCCATAAAATTAAGTTGACAAAAGGGCCTGCAAAAGCTGCCAATGCAAACTGAAGATGGGTGCCAGAGCCGCTTATCCCCACAAACCAAGGAACAAAAAACATAAAGCCAAATCCGGTTAATTTTGAAATGATTGTTAAGACGCCAAGCATCAGAGTGAATGGGCTCCTGTAAAAAGCAAAGAAAACCGCATCTAATCCGAATCCCAAAGCAATAAACTTATGGGCTAACTCATGCACTATGATTGCAGGCGCTGTTGCCATAATTGCAAATTTCAAGCCTTCAAAATCAACTCCTCTTTTGTAATGAACTAAAGGATCATAATTTTCTCTTCTGGCTGGGATTATGCCTGAGAATATGTAGCCTACAAAAAAGGTCATAAGTACAAGGTCTATTATCTCTCCAAAGGTTATCAATGGCATTTTTAATTAAGTAATATCCGCAAGGTATTTAAATAGATTTACATTCCTGAATAAAATGGAGAAAATCAATTATTTGACAACTATTCTTGTTGCTGGACTGGTTATTGTAGCTGTAATTCTTGCTTCAAATGTAAAAACAAAAATAAACGGTGAGGAAAAAAACAGGGTCAGTGTTTCTGGAACTTCTTCAATAACTGTTGAGCCTGATAAAGCAGAAATTTACGTTAAGATTGTAACATTAGAAAAAACAGCACAGGAATCTAAAAACAAGAACAGCCAGATTTCAGGCAATGTTGGTAAAGCGCTGAAGAAGGAAGGGATAAAAGACAAAGATATAGAAACATCACAATTTTTAATTTATCCAAGATATGAATACGAGGAAGTGATCGAAAACAATTTGAGAAAATCAAAGCAGGTTTTGCTTGGATATGAAGTTACAAATGTTCTTAAAGTTACAACTCAAAACCTAGAAAAGGCAGGCAAGCTTATTGATGTTGCTGTTGACAATGGTGCAAATGACATTGATAGAGTTGCGTTTGGCTTAACAAAAGAAAAGGAGAAAGAGGTAAAGCAGCAAGCCATGATTCTTGCTTCAAATGACGCAAAAGAAAAGGCAGTTGCTTTAACAACAAATCTTGGCATTAGTTTGCTAAAGCCAATCAGCATTTCAGAGTCAAGCTTCTACTACCAGCCATTTGAATATGCAAGAGGGGCCTTACTTGAGAAAGCTGCTGCAGAAACAGTAATAAGCCCGCAAAAGCTTGATGTATCGGCTTCTGTTAATCTGGTTTATGAGATAAGGTAGTTTATTATTTTTTATTCTTAGTTTTTATTTCAACTGGATGCAATACTTCACCTAAATCTGAAAAAGGGAATGGTCTTTGATTTGTTATAAAAGCCATATACCTTATGAATCTGTAAGCCTGTGTTGTCCAAATATTGGAAAATTCTGCTATATCCCTGCTTCTTTTATTGGAAAGTATTACATAAATCCAGTGAAAGATACTTAATAGAACAATCAAGGTTTTCCATAGACCTAATATTAATCCAGAGACAATTCCAACTACAATTCTCATCCATGCTTCTTTTCGCTCAGACATAGTCATTGTAAAACATTAAAGGTATTTAAATTTATCATTTACAAATAATCAACAAAAACATTAATATAACCTAAACCATTCCCCACATTTATGACAGATTTAGTTGCATGCTTGTCTTCTGGAGAGAAAAGCTGGGCCCATGTTGCAAGAATGACTAAGGAGCTAGACTGGAAAAAAATTTTTCTCGTTACTGATGAATTTGGAAGTAAAAATTTTAAATCCGAAAAAAAGGTTGATTTCATAGTTGTTAACTTTCAAAAGCCGGTTTTTGAATTAATTGAGGACATCAGAAAAGGACTTAAAGGGAAAATCACGGATTTGGAAGTCGCCTTGAATCTAGTTTCCGGCAACGGGAAGGAGCATATGGCAATTTTGTCAGCATTGTTAAAGCTTGGAGTTGGAATCAGGTTAATGGCTGTAACTAAAGATGGTATAAAAGAATTATAATTACTGCTTATTATTCCTAATAATCCAGATAAAATCAGAAACTTCCTTTTGAACATCATTTGAGCTTATTACTGCAGATATTGCAGCAGCTGCATCTGCCCCGGATTTTATGACTTCAGCAACATTATTTTTGTTTATGCCGCCAATAGCAACCAAAGGAATTTTAATTTTTGCTCTTACTTTTCCGATCATAGCAGTGCCGCATGGATTTCCAGCGTCGCTTTTTGTTGATGTCGCGAATATAGGGCTTAAGCCAACATAATCTGCACCAGTTTTTTCAGCTTCTATTGCTTCTTGAACATTATGCACAGTAACACCGATTATCTTGTTGCCGAGCAGTTTTCTTGCGTGTGAATAAGATTCGTCTTCTTGTCCTACATGAACACCATCAGCATCAACTGCTAAAGCAACATCAACCATATCATTAACAATAAAAATAACATCTTTGTTTTCACAAATTTTTTTTATTTTTTTGGCTTCATTAATCATATCTTGTTTGCTTTTATTCTTTTCCCTGTATTGGACTATTTTGCACCCGGCTTTAATCGCAGCCTTAACATCGCTTATGATTCCCTTTTTGCTTAGGGAAGAATCAGTAATAAAATAAAAATCAATTTCGTAAAGATTATGCTTCTTCAATTTTTGCTCTCTGCTCGATCTTTTTTGAATCAAGGTTGTAGGCTTCATCATAGAAATTCTCCTTGAAAGTGCCTGGCCCTTTTGATTTTGCAGCAGCAAGCTCGCCTGCAATGCCATAGCTCGCAAGAGCATAAGCAGCTGCTTTCGTATAGTCCTTCTCAACTCCTGCAAACGCGCCTATTATGGAAGCAGCCATGCAGCCTGTTCCAACAATGCAGCCCATCATCTCGTGCCCGTTATTAACGAAATAAACTTTTTTTCCATCAGTCACAATGTCCCGCTTGCCTGTAATAACAACTGTTGATTTATGCACGTTAGCAAGCTTTTTTGCTATTTCCACAAGATTAGCGTCAACCTTGGTTGACTCAACGCCTTTCGTGACAACATTTTCACCTGCAAGTTTTGCAATCTCTGATGCGTTGCCTTTGATTATGTCAATCTTTATCGAATTCAATAATTTTAATGCCTCTTCATCCCTAAGCCTCGTTGCACCTACGCCAACAGCATCAAGCACAACTGGAATGCCTTTCTTGTTTGCACTTTTTCCAGCAACAATCATTGAGTCAATCAATTCAGGAGTTAAAGTTCCTATGTTAAGAACTAAAGCTGACGCAATTGCCGCCATATCGCCAGATTCTTCCTTTGCATGCGCCATTACAGGCAGAGCGCCAAAAGCCCTTGTCATATTAGCGCAGTCATAGATAGTTACCCAATTGGTTATATGATGAACTAACGGCTTGTTAGTTTTCACTCTTTGATAAACTTCGCTAATCATTAAACCACCATCAAGTACGGGAAAACATGATTTCTTTTTAAAATTTTGTAAAAATACATATTTGAACATCATTCCTTAGCACTCACATAAACCCAATATCCAGCTTTCTTTGCAGCAACTTTTAAATTTCCAAAAACCTCTTCCATCTTTTTGCTCAAAGTTTTTCCGCCTTTGTTGTGGCGAGCAACTATCTGCAAGCTGCCATCTTTTTTAATATGGTTTTTTGCTTGCTCAATCAATTGAAAACATATTTCCTTTCCTGCAGTTTGGGGGGGATTTGATATTACAGCATCAAAATCCCTGTCTTTTATTTTTTCATATAAATTCCCTTGAAATACTTCGGCTTTTACATTGTTCAATTCAGCATTTTTCCTCGCAAGCATTACAGCCCTTTCATTAATGTCAGTCATCATAACATTTGCTTTAAACAGCTTTGCAGCAGCAATTCCAAGAACCCCTATCCCGCATCCAATATCCAATATTTCAGAATTTTTATCAATCAGCATATTTTCTGCCAGAATTGATGTGCCCTTGTCAATTCTTTCCTTGGAGAATACCCCGGATGAAGTGTAAAATTCAAAATTAATCCCT
>CAYIKX010000117.1:0-4426 GCA_964364025.1 uncultured Methanosarcinales archaeon | reverse complement strand
CGCCTGTTCATTGGTGTTTCATGCCTCTTGCATAAAGGGCATTTGTCAATCCTGCCCTGGCCGTATTTTTTTGGAATAATCAACCCAATTGCGGGAATTGATTAGTTTATATTATTTGCTTTTCCTTCCTCCCGCAACCTCAACCTTTAAAAATCAGGTAATTTTCTATGGCTTATTGCTCCTGTGGTGTAGCCCGGAAGCCTTTTGCGAAAAGCCTTGGGAAAAGCGAGGGTTTCGCTTCGCTCAAGCCCTCAGAAAAAAAGCTCGAAAGTCTGCCCGGGGCTACTATTTTTATTTAATAAAATTTATAAAGCAGATAACAATACCACATACTGAAAGATAGCCCGGTTTTCGAGAGAATGCTTGGCTATACTGGATGAAAAGTGATTTTTCTCCAGGTTTCATTTAACAAAAATGGCAAGAATGCATTCAAGGAAGAAGGGAAAGCACGGCTCCAAGAAGCCGGCAAAGAAAACTGCGCCTTCATGGATAAGGTACAAAGGCAAGGAAGTTGAGCTTTTGATAGCAAAGCTTGTAAAAGATGGAAAGACGACTTCTCAGATAGGAATTTTGTTGAGAGACACTTACGGAATACCAAATGTGTATGCATTATGCGGCAAATCCATAGGCGCTATCCTGAAAGAGAAGAAGATTATGCCTGAAGTCCCTGAAGACATGACTGCGATGTTTAAGAGATATGCGGCAATTAAGAAGCATATTGAGAACAATAAACATGATGAAACTGCGGCAAGAGGGCTGCATCTCGCTGAGTCAAAAATAAACAGGCTTGTGAAATATTACAAGAGAACAAACAGAATTCCAGAGACATGGAAGTTTGACGCTGACAGAATGGGATTTTTCGCGGAGTAAAACAATTGTTCCGTCAGTTGAGTGCGGAATCAAGTGGCATTTTCAATGCCACGGATGTACTCTTCCTAGAATAAAATCATTTTATTTTTAATTTTGCAAATTCTTCTTTTTTGACATAATTTATTCCATTTATCCTCTCAACAACCTCATCAATCAGATAATCAGGAGTAGAAGCTCCAGCAGTAACCCCTATTTTTTCTTTTCCCTCAAACCATTCATTCCTGAGCTGGGAAGTTTCCTGGATAAAATAACTTTCAACTCCAATTTCTTTGCATTTTGCATAAAGCTCTTTTGAATTACTAGAATTTAAGCCGCCAATAACAATCATGATGTCAGATTCTCTTGCAAGTTCCTCTGTTGAGCTTTGCCTTTGTTTAGTTGGATTGCAGATTGTATCTACAAATCCATATTTTTTAGTCAAATCCTTCATACTTAATGGGATCTCTTCGAATTTCCCATCATTCAATTTTGAATTAATATTTTCTATTAATTTTTTATAACCATAAACTGACATTGTAGTTTGGGATATTAATGCATATTTCTCAAAATTTGTATTTTTAATGTAATCAATGACTAAATCAGAATCTTCTGCATGCTCCACAATAAAGGTGTCATTTCCCTTTAGATGGTAAGAAGTGCCTATTGACTCAGGATGGTTGCGCTTTCCGAATATAATGACATCGTAGCCGTTATTCTTCAGCTTTATGGCAACATTATGAACCAATGTAACTAAAGGGCATGTTGCATCATTAAGATTATTGTTTTTTGTTATTGATTTCTGCTCAAGAATTTTATAGGTTGTGCCTGGTTCTCCATGCGCTCTTAAAACAGTGACTGCATTCTGAGGTATGTCATTGATATTTTCCACAAAGATAATTCCCTTGTCTTCAAGGTTTTTTATGACTCTTTCATTATGCACAAGCTGTCCAATAACATAAGTATTTTGCGGATTGTTGTGAGCTATTTCCTCGGCTATTTCTATGGCTTTTTTCACGCCAAAGCAAAATCCCGAATTTTTGGCTACTTTTATTTCCATTCTTCCCCCAACTTTTAGCTATGTTGTTGTTTTATATTGTCTTTGTCAGAAACACAAACGGATAATCATATTGTATCTTGAAAAACGCTTCTCTCGCCTCATAGATGCTGTTGAAAATTCCAAAGACTGTAGGGCCTGAGCCTGAGACAAGCGCATTTAAAGCGTCATTTCTCAGCAAATTGGTTTTGATTTCATCAATCATCTTGTATTTTTTGGTCACAATAGCCTCAAAGTCATTGTGAACATTATCTGCTATTCCCTTTATATCTTTTTTTTCTATTGCTTTTACCAAATTATTGATGTTTGCTTCTGTCTTTATCCTTGGCTTCTGCTTGTCAAAAGCTGAGTATGCCCATTTTGTTGATACCCTAAAGCCCGGGTTTATGAGCACTATATTTATGCTGAATGATTTCTTTATCCTTTTGATTATGTCGCCTATTCCTTCCACCAATGCCGCATTTTCCCCTATAAAGAAAGGCACATCAGAGCCAATTTGGGAGGCCAATTCAATGAGCTGCCTTTCTTTTAATTTCAAGCCCCATAATTTGTTTAAATTTACAAGGGTGGTGGCTGCGTTGCTGGAGCCCCCTCCAAGGCCAGCTTCGAGAGGTATGTTTTTCTCGATGTAAATTTTGACCCCGTGCTTCACCTTGTATTTTTTCTTCAAAAGCAAAGCTGCCTTATATGCAAGATTTTCCTCGCTTGCGAGCTCCTGATTTGTGCTTTCTACGATTATTCTATCCTCACTTACAGGGTCTATTGATATATTGTCGCTCAGCTCTATTTTCTGCATAACCGACTGCAGTTTATGGTAGCCAGAGCCTAGTTTTTTGCCTATCTTGAGATAAAGGTTTATTTTTGCGTATGAGGGCACAGCCATAATAGAATTGATAACATTAATAATATATTAATATTGCTGATTTGAAGGGCATATTACAGCTTGCTACAAAATACTAACAATTACAAAGCACTGCATACCTTTGCCCTGCCCGAAAGAAGTAAGTTCTTCACCAGAAGTATAAGTAATCCCAATATTTTCTTTGTCCAATTTTAGTATTTTTGATAGTGAATTTTTTATTTTATCTGTATGCTTCTCAAGCTTCGGCTTTGCAGCCTCTATCATAATGCCAATATTATTTATTTTCATATTTTTTTGGCTTAATTTGCTTAAAATTGCCTTTAGGTATTCTTTACTGTCAGTTATTCCTTTTTTACACATTTCATCAGCATAGAAGCCTAATGACCTTTCTCCTATGGCTTGGCTTATCGCATTAAATAAAGCATGCAAAATAATATCGCCATCAGAGTTCGCTTCTAACCCAATTTCGTTTGTAATTATATAGCCGCCTAAAATCAATTTTTTATTTTTATTTCCTGAGAATTGATGGCTGTCCTGGCCGAATCCAACTCTAAAACCTGCACTTAAATTATTTCTTCTCATCAGAATTCCTTCAGCAATTTTCAAGTCGTCTTGTGTTGTGATTTTGATGTTTTCGTAAGAGCATTCAATAATCTTAACTTTTTTTCCCAATGATTCAACAACGGAAACATCATCAGTCACTTTTATTTTATTTTTTTTAATATGGTTGAATCCTTCAACAAACAGGCTATATTTTATTGCCTGAGGAGTCTGCATTTGATAAATATCCTGCCTATCTATTGTCTTTTCAACAAAATCATTTTTTACTTTTTTAATTGTGTCTTTTAACCTGAAGCAACATGCTGCTGCACCAAATTTCTTTGCTGCATTTACACATTCAATAATCTCATTTTCTTTAACCAGGGGGTTGCTGCCGTTGTGGATTATAATTATGTCATCATTTTTTGCATGTTTCATTGAGATTAAGCCATTATAGACAGAATCCTGCCTTTCTGCGCCGCCTTCAACAATATTTTTTATTTTATTGAAGTTGTAATGTTTTTTAATTTCATTTATTTTTTTGAAGTCGTTTTTTTGGGCTGCTATAATAATCTCATCTATTATGCTGCAGTCATTAAAGGCCTTTAAAGTGTGATAAATCATCGGCTTATCCAGCAACTGAAGAAAAACTTTATTGGTATTTTTATCCATGCGTTTTCCCTTGCCTGCTACGACTATGATAGCAAAATTCATTTTTAGAAATTAGTTTTTTATTGTTATCTCTTCTTCTATAATCCTTTTTATTTCCTCTTTTGTTTTTTTATCTGCTTCGAGAATTTCACTTAAAGTCGGATTTTTAATCAATTTATGCCCGTACATGATTCTTCCTATCAGCCTTTGAATGTCCAGAAACCTTATTTTGTTGTCGAGAAAAGCCCAGACAGCAATTTCGTTTGCCGCGTTCATTACGGCAGGCAGGGTCCCTCCTGTTGCGCCGGCATCATAAGCATACTTTAAGCATGGAAACATTTCAAAATCCGGCTCGCTAAACTCAAGATTATTTATTTCAGCCAAATCCAATGGCTTGCTTGAGCTTGGGAATCTTCTTGGGAATGTTAAGGCATATTGTATTGGAATCTTCATGTCGTGCAATCCCAATT
>CAYIKX010000116.1:0-4428 GCA_964364025.1 uncultured Methanosarcinales archaeon | reverse complement strand
TTAAAATAAACATAATAAAAAATAAGATTGAAAAATATTTTATAATAATTTAATTGATAAAAATCAAAATGATAAAATTTGTTGATTTAAAATTGCAGTATAATTCCATCAAGGGGGAAATAAATAAAGCAATAAGTGAGGTGCTTGAATCAACTCATTTCATTCTGGGAGAGAATGTAGCTCAGTTTGAAAGGGAATTTGCAGCCTTTTGCAATGCAAAATATTCTGTTGGTGTAAATTCAGGCACCTCTGCTTTGCATCTTGCATTGCTGGCCTACAGAATTGGCAAAGGGCATGAAGTAATAACAACTCCAAATACATTTGCAGCAACATGCGCTGCCATAGCGTACACAGGAGCAGCCCCAAGGCTTGTTGACATCGATACAGATACTTATAATATGGATCCGAACAAGCTTGAAAAAGCCATAACACCCAAAACAAAAGCAATAATTCCTGTGCATCTCTATGGCCAGCCTGCTGATATGAAGCAGATAATGGAAATAGCAGAAAAGCATGATTTAATTGTGATTGAGGATGCATGCCAAGCTCATGGTGCAGAGCATCATAGCAAAAAAGTTCCTGTATCGGATATTGGCTGCTTCAGTTTTTATCCAGGCAAAAATCTTGGCGCTTATGGCGAAGGCGGCTCAATTGTTTGCAATGACAAAGATTTAGCTGAAATGATAAAAGCATATCGAGATCATGGACAGACAAAAAAGAATGTTCACAAGTATATTGGCTACAACTACAGGCTCGAGGAAATTCAAGCTGCAATTTTAAGGGTTAAATTAAAACATTTAGGCAAATGGATTGGCATGAGAAGAAAAAACGCATCAATCTATAATGAAAAGCTGAGAGGAATTAAGATAAAGGCTCCTGTAGAAAAAAATTATAACAAGCATGTCTACCATTTGTATGTTGTAAGGGTGGAAAACAGGCAGAAGCTCATTGAGCATTTAAGTTCAAAAGGCATTCAGACAGGAATACATTACCCGACGCCTATACATCTTCAGGAAGCATATGGTTATCTTAACTATAAAAAGGGCAGCTTTCCAGTTGCTGAAGAATATGCCGGTGAAATACTTTCGCTTCCTATGTTTCCTGAGCTTAAGGAAGAAGAGATATCTTTAGTTGTGCAATCTATCAAGGAGTTCTTGAAATGAAATATTTTCATTACCTTTTGGCAGCCTCGATAAGAAGATTGAGGAAAAAATACGCAAAAACCCCGTATTTGGATTACTATAAAAAAACTCTTGAGCTTGATGAGCCGACAATTATATTCAGCCATGACATAGATGAAGGCTATGAGCCGAACATCAACAGCATAATAGACATGGAAAAAAAATATGGAATTAAGTCCACAATGTTTTTGCTTGCCATGTCGCATCCTTCAAAAAAATGGATAAATTCCAATTCCAAATGGGATTTTCAGTTTCATGCCAATTTCATAGGAAACAGCATTAAAAGAGTTATAGAAGAGAAAAAGCTTATTGACAATTTAATCGGCAAAAAAACAGAGATTATGAGGGCTCACCAATATCATCTGCCTGACTTAAAGCTTGTCAGGGATTATTTCAAGGCTGATTCAAGCTACGACAACTGGACAAAATTCACTTTATTCAGGCCATTTCTTACAAATCTTGGGATAATTGAATTTCCCCATCTTCCTGAGATAGAATTTATTAATCTGTACAAGAATAAAGGGGATAATATAAAAAAAATTTACAAGGATGTTGTTGAGATAGCGAGAAAGATCAATGGATTGATAATTGTGCTTACGCATCCAACTCCTTTCAGGAGATGGGGCAGTACCATACAGGAATTCTTCATAACGCAAGACGGCTTTAAGGTTAAAACGATGCATGAGGTTATGCAGGATTTAAGAAGGAAATATAAGATAAATTATAGCCCTAGGCTTTTGTGATTAATTTTACCAAAAATATTTATATCCAGACTTCTGTTTTAGTTAATCAGGGTGGTAACTCATCAGAAAAGATGTTAATAAAATATTGCTGTTTCTTACTATAATTCCAATAGTCCTCTTTATGAGCTTTAGCATTTACTATGAAAATAAACTAAAAAACATTTCAATAGAATATAATAAAAGCAGAGAAAGTTTTCAGGAAGCTACTGGAAAAACAGTTTTAGAGAATGTCAATGAGACAATTCAACTAAAGGAAACCTTTCAAAAAGATAAGGAAGCACTTGAAAAAAGCTACTACGACTTAAAGACTGAAAATGAAGGCTTAATAAGAGATTATGATAAACTAAAGGCACAGATTGATTCTGTAAAGTCAGAGCTTGAAAGAAGCAAATCAAACTTTGACAAACTGCAAAACCAATTCAAACAAGTGCGTGACTCACTTGCCAGTGCAGACCAAGAAATAAGCAGGTTGGCTGGAAAAGTAAATGAACTTTGTTCTAGATTAAAGACTTACAATGCTGATGAGAAGTGTTAAAAATGATTTTAATAAATTCTATGCTGATTTCTGCAGTAATCTCCGTAATATCTTATTAATTTAAATTGTTGAGGGGGAATATGATGAATTAAAGAAGTTATAAAAGTGGTTATCGATTTTGTTATATAAACTATATTATTTTTATTATCCAAATAGGAAAATTTTATTTTTCCCTTACTGTAATTAACTATTCTGCCATTAGCTATTGCAGGATGCCTTACATATCTTCCGATATATTTTGCTATTGCTTTTGATTTGATATTATCAGACCAGACATAATACCCGTAATAGTATTTGTTTGATGTCAGGTTTAGATTGCTAAGAATTGTTTTTCTCCACAATGTGTTGAATTTGCAATTGAAATTAATACCAGAATTTGTTAAGATGTGCAAATGCGGATGAAATTTCATATCTTTGCCAAATGTATGAAGAATGGTTACAAGCCCGATTTTCATGCATGGATCCAAGTAAAGTTTTTGGAAAAATCCCTTGAGGACCTTATTAGAATATTAAGGATATTCCAATTTCTTAAAGTCGGTCTTAGGAAAGAAGGGACTGTGAGCACAACATGTTTATTTGGAATAGGATGCAAACATCTTTTCAGGTTGTTTGCCCAGTCATCAGCATATCGTTTCCCGCAGGAGCTGCATATCCTGCTGTTGCATCTGTTCTTTGAGCAGTCTATCATCTTCTGAACTTCCTTTTTTTGATGGTATGTTGGAGTATGTTTTTCAAGATAAGACCTCCAGTTTTCCTTTATGATTTGTCTGACAGAATACATAGAATCACCTCAAAATTTTAGAAGTTATAAATACTTTTCTGACGGAAAAGCAGAGTTTGTATGTGAAAAACTTTACGTACCACAAGAAATCCAATAGTAAAAATTATTGCTGGAATTCCAAAATATGTTAATAGTTGTTCCAATGATTCCATTTTAATACTATATTTTAATGTTCTTAAAAATATTTCTATTTCTTTACTACACAATAAGTAACGTACAATGTACCAAAAACTTAAATATATGTAGTAAAAGAATAGTGTAATATGAAAGATAAATACTTATTTTGGAAAATTTATTTTTTCTTATTCATATTTATAGGTTTAATTGGTTATATAACTGAAATCAATAAGTTAACAACTCCTTATTTGATAGATTTATTAATTTCACTACCATCGTTAGTTGCACTTTATGGATATGCTTATAAGAAAAAGTTTTTGAACAAAATTTTTTGGAAAGTCTATTTTGTAGGTTTTCTAATATGGCATATTATTGTTAATTGGACTTCATTAATTATTGAATCTAAAAAAGGTTCAATTGAATCTCAGTTAGCCGAAATTATCTTTATACCATTATTTGTAGCCATGTATCTTTATGGATTTAAGAATTCAAAATAAATTATCTAGTGTTTTTATTAATATTGAGGATCATAATAAAACGAATAATTAATAATATCAGGATATCAATGAAGTATAAATTCATTACTACAAAAAAGATTTTGCTATAACCACTTAATGTCAGTGGGTCAGCATAAATTTTTAATGGAAATATTACGGTTTTATTCAAAATACTCCAAATTATATTTATGGTCAAGGCTATTATGATTAGACCTAAAAACCACATTTTATTATAAATTTTATTAGTTTTTAGATTTAGGTTTTCAAAAAATTTATTATTAGCCAAAATTAATATCCAAATTAAAATAAACCCAGAAAAAACCAATAGAATCTGATTTATATCATTCATAATTATCAGAAGTGAAACAAATGAGTAAATAACGATTACAAAAACGTTCAGTAACTTAAACTTATTCTTTATCATTTTTATCTTTTTTTCTTATTTTGATTAGATGGTTGTGGAAGTGGATTTTTATCTTTGCCTTTTCCATACTTTTCTTCCCAAGACGGAACGCCAGGACCATATGTACAAGTTCCTCTACAATATGAACCTCCTCCACCTCCACCGCCGCCC
>CAYIKX010000115.1:0-4429 GCA_964364025.1 uncultured Methanosarcinales archaeon | reverse complement strand
GATTTATAAAGGGTAATTTTAATACAATTGTATATGGCATTAGACGATAAAGCGGTATTGTCAGAAGATTTTGTAAGTGGGCATCCGCAACTTAGGATTCTTTCAGATTACTTAGTGCAAACTTTAAAATCTCATCATCTTCCATTGACTCGGGTTGATGTTAGAAAAATAGGTCCAAAAAATTCTCCGCGAATTGACCCAAAAGCATTTGAAGTTTATCGATTAATTGTACATTCAGATAATGTTCTTCCAGTAATGGAAATTGATGCTGCTATAATCTACAATTCAAAAGGTTTAGAATCATGCACTGCTGATGCTGTAAAAGATATTGGTTATTTTCTAGATAAATCTGATAAGGTATCTCGAGGCCATTGGGCTATCAATGAGGCTATAGGGTCTGTAGTCTTAGTTGACCCAAACTTACAATCAACAAAGATTGCAAGAGATTTAGTTACGAGATTGAATGCAGAAAATCAAGTTCATGCAATTGAATATAAAAGAAATATGACAAGAGAAGCTATACAAAATGCGCTAGCAAGTCAGAGAGTAGTAAGCCTAGATAGATTTGGAGAAGTTTATCAAAAAAATATCTGTCTTGACTATTCACCACCGCCTCTAATGTTTAGAAAGGGCTACCGAGCTGAATTTTCGCAAGGTAAAGGCTTAAAATGGGCTCTTGAAATAGATACGGATGGCAAAGTTACTAATGTCTTAATAATGGAAAATAATAATATTATAGACCCTATGTTAATTGATAAAAATATGATTTTAGATCCTCGTTTATTGGCACAACCTTTGTGGAAAACATCTTCGCCTCCAGGATTTAGTATGTACAGTCCAGAACACAGAAGATTAGTAGATGAAATTAAAAGAGTTGTCAAAGAATCGGGAAGATTATTAGGTCATAATTACGATGATCAGTACCTTGATAGTTTAGTAGCGCCTAATTTGGCTAAATTTTTAGAATTTACAAAAAAACCAGAACTTCTTCCTAAAGTTAATTGGGTATATTCAAGACCAAGTTTTTAAATTCTAATCCAATTAATTCCTAAAAACTAAAAATTTTTATACCAATATATTAATTTACCTCTTATGATAATAACCATCTCTGGAAAAGCCGGCTCTGGAAAGAGCACTGTTGCCAAACTGCTGTCTGCAAAATTCAGGCTGAAGCACTACTCCATAGGCGATTTGATGAGGGTGATAGCAATTGAAAAAGGGCTTAGCCTTATGGAGCTGAATAAGCTTGCTGAAAAGGATAAATCCATAGACTTTGAGCTTGACAGCAAATTAAAAGAGCTTGGAAAAACAAAGGATAATTTTGTTGTTGACGGAAGATTAACTGCTTTTTTTATACCTCATGCCGATATCAGGGTTTTTCTTGACGCAGACGACAAGGTAAGAGCTAAAAGAATTCTGCTGGACAAAAGGCAGCATGAAAAAAGCAAAAACTTGAAAGAAGCAATAAACAATGTCAAAAAGAGGGAAGAAAGCGAGAAAAAAAGATATAAAAAATATTATGGAGTCGATTATTTGGATAAAAAATTATATAATTATATAATTGACACTACAAAACTGACTCGACAGCAGGTTGTTGATAAAATAATAAAGTTTGTGAAAACAAAGCATTAGAAATCTTTATAAATTAAACTGGTGTCCAAAACTCAGTTCTTTATGGCAATCATTAAATACCATGATTTTGTGGAAATAGAATATACAGCAAGAATTAGGGAAGACAACACCATATTTGACACGACACAAGAGAATGTTGCAAAGGAAAACAACTTTTACGACAAAAATGCCGATTATGAGCCGGTAATAATTTGCGTTGGCGAAGGCAATATTTTAAAAGGGCTTGAAGAGCAAATTATAGGAAAAGAAACTCAAAAGGAGTATAAATTTGAGATAAGCTCTGGCAATGCCTTTGGCAAGAAAGACGCAAGGCTTTTGCAATTAATACCACTAAACAAGTTCAGGCAGCAGAACATACAGCCGGTGCCGGGCTTGCAATTAAACATAGATGGCATCTTTGGAGTTGTTAAGACTGTAAGCGGCGGCAGGTGCTACGTTGATTTTAATCATCCCCTTGCAGGCAAGGACTTGGTCTATGATGTCAAAATAAACAAAATTGTAGACGATGACAGGGAAAAAATAAAATCACTGCTAAAAGTCCATCTTCACATAAAAGATGCAGAGATTGAGTTAAAGGATGATTCTATAGATATAAGTTTAAAACAAGATTTACCAAAGCAAGCCCAAGAGGAATTCAAAAAGATTGCTTATAGCACAATTCCGGCAATAAAAAATCTAAGTTTTACTATTCTTCAAGAGAAAAACAAATAAATTTAAATAGAAGTTATAACCATTTTTGAATAATAAAAAGGTGATTTGGTGGAGAGCATAATAAAACAGGCAACAGAAGCTGAATTAAATGACAATCCAAAGCTGCTTTCTCTGGAGAAAAAGCCGTTGCATCATGATAAAGATGTCCAAGACATAGATGCAGAGCTTGAGCAATTATTGTCAAGGCAGAGAGCCACAATAAAGGTTGTTGGATGTGGTGGAGGGGGCAATAATACTATTAATAGGATGACAGAAGTAGGTATTGTAGGAGTAGACACCATAGCTATCAACACAGATGCCCAGGATTTGCTTTACACAACAGCCAATAAGAAGATACTCATTGGAAGAGAGCTTACAAAAGGCTTGGGAGCAGGCTCTGAGCCAAGGCTTGGGGAGGAAGCTGCCCATGAAAACGAATCTGACATCAAAAAGGCACTTCAAGGCTGCGATATGGTATTTGTTACATGCGGCTTGGGAGGGGGAACAGGAACCGGCTCTGCTCCGGTTGTTGCTGAAATAGCTAAAAAATTAGGAACTTTAACTGTTGGTGTGGTGACAATGCCTTTTGCAATGGAAGGGCATAGAAGATACGAAAATGCAGTTATAGGCCTTGAAAAATTAGAGCAGGTTGCAGATACCTTGATTGTCATTCCAAATGACAAACTGCTTGAGTTAGCCCCTGAATTACCGTTACATACTGCTTTCAAGGTTGCTGATGAAATATTGACCAATGCTGTTAAGGGCATTGCAGAGCTTGTGACAAAAGCAGGCCTGGTAAATCTTGACTTTGCAGACATAAGGGCTATTATGAAAGGAGGCGGAGTTGCCTTGATTGGCGTTGGCGAAAGTGACACAGAAAACAGGGCTGTTGAAGCAGTTGAAAAAGCAATAAACAATCCATTGCTTGATGTTGACATTTCTGGCGCAAATGGCGCTTTGATTAATGTTATTGGCGGCGAGGACATGACGCTTGATGAAGCAAGAAAAGTGGTTGAGACAATAACAGAAAAGCTTGACGAGGATGCAAGAGTCATCTGGGGAGCACAAATCTACAAAGACATGGAAAAGACAATAAGGACAATGCTGATTGTCACAGGAGTCAAATCATCCCAGATTTTTGGCTCCACCAAGAAAACAGCAGAAAAGAAAAAGAAAGAGATTGAGCAGCATCTTGGGATTGAGTTTTTGGATTGAAGATTTTGGTTGTTTATGCAATATTTTCTGGCTTAAATGATTTTTAAAATTTCCTCAGGTTTCATTATCTTAATTCTTTTATAGTCTTTCAATTTCAATAAATGCTTGTCATAAGTTACAATATAATCAGAAGAAGATTCAATAGCACATTCTATCACTTTATTATCATCAGGATCGTCTTTTATTATATCTATTTTTTGTTTTGGTTCTATCAGCTTCGCAAAAAGCAATATTTTTTCAATTATATTTTTAGCTTCAATTTTGCTGTATCCAAAATCTCTTTCAAGCACTTCAACTGTTTCGTCCAAAATATCTTGCGTTGTGAAGATTATAACATCTGAAAGAATAAATTTCTTCAATAATTTATGTGCAACACTATAATCCATTGGGTAGATGAAATAAGAAAATTCGTATCTACAGTAACTTTCATTTTATCTCTTTGATTTTCTTACTCTTTGAATCAGTTCAGGCACGTCGTTTTCTTTGATACCTAGTTTTTCTGCCCTCTTTCTGCCTTCTAATGCAATTGCCCCTATTTCCTTAATTAAATCTTCTTTTGAGGGAGTTAATAGCTTTTTTAATATAATTGTATCCTTGGCGGAAACAACGGAAAAAATAGTTCCCTCACTTGCTTTTAGTTCTTCTCTAATGTCTTGAGGAATGACAATTTGTCCTCTTGATGACATTTTAATAGTTTCTGCTGGCATTTTAGACCTCCAATATTCTTATTTTCTGATAGTAAGATAAACTTATTTATAAAATTTTCTGTTTTGGGAAAAATACAGAAAGGGATAGAGCAGCGTCTTGGGATTGAATTCTTGGATTAGGGAATGGGCAGGCTGTCAATCGGGCTTTTTGTGTTGATAATTCTTGGAGAAGCTGTATGAAGGTA
>CAYIKX010000114.1:0-4472 GCA_964364025.1 uncultured Methanosarcinales archaeon | reverse complement strand
TTTCTATGAGCATCTTGGACCTATTGTAACAACAAATCCATGTGGTGAAGTTCTTCTTTACCCAAACGAGCCTTGCAATTTAGGCTCTATAAATGTCTGGGCTTTTGCAAGAGAAGATGAAGATGGCAATCCCTATGTTGATTGGGATGCGTTAAAAGAAGTAACAAGAAGCTGCACAAGATTTTTAGATGATGTTATTGATGTAAACAATTTCCCGCTAAAAGCAATTGAGGAGATGAGCCTGGCAACTCGAAAGATTGGCTTGGGAGTGATGGGGGTTGCAGATTTGCTTTATGAATTAAGATTGCCTTACAACACAGAAGAGGGGCGCAAATTCATGGAGAAACTGATGGAATTTATTGCATACTGGAGCAAAGTTGAGAGCATTGAGCTTGCAATGAAAAGGGGGAGATTGCCTTATTATGACAAGAGCTTCTACATTAAAGGCAGGCTGCCGTTCAGAGGAGGTAATTTAAGAGAGGAATGGCACCTTGACTGGGACAAGATAAGCCATGACATCAAAAAATACGGCATTAGAAACGGCTATACTACGATAATTGCCCCAACCGGAAGCATTTCCATGATTGCAGGCTGCAGCTCTGGAATTGAGCCAGTATATTCATTAGTGTTTGAGAAGAATGTCAAGGTCGGAAGCTTTTATTATGTAGACCCTGCTGCTGAAAAAGTGCTTAGGGAAGAGGGGATTTATAATGACAAGTTGATGGAAGACATCAATCAGCACAAGGGAAGCATTCAAAACATAGAATATGTTCCAGAGAAGATAAGAAATGCCCTAGTTACAGCTATGGACATTACGCCAGAAGACCATATAAGGGCTTTGGCTGCTTTCCAGAAATGGATTGATTCAAGCATTTCAAAAACAAACAACTTCCCTGCTGACGCTACAGTGGAGCACATGAGAGAAAGCTATATACTTGCTTACAAGCTTGGCTGCAAGGATGTGACTGTATTCAGGGATACCAGCATTAAAGATCAGGTTTTGGTGGCGCCAAAAGCCAAAGAAGAGGCAAAGGTTGAAGTAAATCCAGAGCAGAGAAAAATGATTAAAGAGTCTGAAACCGGCTTAGTTTTTGCCAATGGCAACGAAGAGCCAATTGTTTCCAAAAAAATGAGGAATTGCCCGGAATGCGGAGCTGAACTTGAGCAGAAGGAAGGTTGTGTGGAGTGCCCAAGCTGCGGCTGGGGACTTTGCATGTAACAACCTTTTGAAAAAAGCATTGAAATGACGAGCGAGGCGAGCCTCGCATGTCACTGGAAAACCATGCAATGTGCGGTACAAGACCGCACGGAACGATAGACAAATTAGCAATTTATTGTTTCTTTTTTTAATTTTTAGCATAGACCATAAAAAATTGGTGCAATTATGTTGGCAGTTATATCCATCAACAAAAATTAAATTAAAGGAATAAAGATAAAAAATAATTAATAATTTAATAATAAAAATGAAAAATAAGCCTGGCAAATATCCTTACTTTTGCTTATTTTTTTACTTAATAATCTGGTTTTTGTTGGCTTTAAGCCCAAGAGACAGATTTACGTGGTTCTTGGAGAATCTGCTTGTGTTTATTTTTGTGCCTTCATTGATTTTTACATTTAAAAAATTCAGGCTCTCAAACATTTCCTATACAACCATTACCATATTCCTGATTTTGCACAGCATAGGTGCCCACTACACTTATTCAGAAGTCCCATTTGTCAAATCTATTTTTGATTTTGTAAATTTTCAACGGGACAATTATGACAGATTAGTTCATTTTTCATTCGGGCTTTTAATGGTCTATCCTGCCAGAGAAGTCATAACAAGAAGTTTAAATTTAAATGCCTTTTGGAGATTTTACATTCCACTAATTATAATAATATCTTCCAGCGCATCATATGAGATAATAGAGATGGTTACAGCAATGATTGTACAGCCTGAGAATGCAATTGCATGGCTTGGGATTCAAGGCGACCCATTTGACGCTGAAAAGGACATGCTGATGGCTGCCAGCGGCGCTTTAATAACAAGCATATTATCATTAAGTAAAGCATACACAAAAAAATGGCATTAACAAAAATAAAAAAACCAATCAAGGTACAGGGAGATGACAGCAAGGAAAATCTTGGCTTGGTGCATGTTATTACAGGTGATGGAAAAGGCAAAACAACTTCTTCTTTAGGATTGGCATTAAGGGCAATTGGAAATAATTTAAGAGTGCACATGATACAATTCCTTAAAAGCGGGTTTACAGGCGAATTGTATAGCGCAAAAAAGCTTGGTTTTGAGATTGAGCAGTTTGGAGTTGACGCTTTAATGGAAAGGCAAAAAAGACTGCAGGAATTTGCAGACAAAACTGGCAGATTTGTTTTTCAGCCGGACATTAAGGAAAAAGATGCTGCATTACAGGGATGGGAGCATGCAAAAAAGATTGTCAATAGTGGAAGTTATGATGTTGTTATAATGGATGAAATCAACTGCGTTCTGGCAAAGGAATTGATACCAATAGAAGAAGTTTTGGAATTAGTAAAAAATCATAGCAAGGTTGAGCTTGTTCTCACAGGCAGGGATGCTCCAAAAGAATTAATGGAAGCTGCGGATTATGTGAATGTGGTTAATGGCTTAAAGCACCCATGGCAGAAGGGGATTGTTGCAAGAAGAGGGATTGAGTATTAAAGTATTTTTTCTAACTACCTATTAAATTTCTTCAAAATTTCTTTTTTCTTCAACTTAAATTGCCTAGGATTTAATTCCAAGTAACTATACTCCTTGAAATTATTTATTATGCTCTTTAATCTTGGAAAATAATTTAGCTTATATTTTTTCAATAAATCAAAATACAGTTTAACATTCATATCAGCATAAAAAAGCAAAGCCATTATGTCTATCTGGTCTTTTGTTCCTTTCACAGATTCTTTTCTTTCAAATTCTGCTCCTTGCTTTAAAATCAATAATGCTTCTGATTTTAAGACTGTCAAGCTTTCTATTTTAGCAGTATACACAGCTAAATCTTCTACGGGAATAGGAAGTTTTGAGAAATATGGAACATAAATATCCAAATCAATTTCATCAAAGCTTATCTCATATTTTTTCAGATTATCATTTTTTTTTAGACTGTATGTTTGTTTTAGATAATCCAATTCTTTTATATTGGTTAAAGCAATATCTATATCTTTGCTTTTGTGAAGCCTTGTCCATAAATAAGTAGCCCAGCCGCCTATTACAATGAATTTAAATGGCTCTTTAGATATTTTAATCAGCAGATTCCAGCTTTTTTCTGTCAGCAAACTATTCCAAAATTCTGGCAATTTTGACCTCCAAGGCTTTTAAAAAATCCTTTGCATACCATTGCCTTAAATTCCACAAATCCACAAAAATATTTGCAATTGTGGCAGTCTTTCCGTATTTCTCTATTTGATTTGATTTTTTCAATACAAATAGGTTAGGGATTTCATTATTTGGCTTAAACCTTTTTTTTATCTCTTCAGAGCCATAAACATAAACCTCTGAATAATCTGCAGGCACGTCCTTAAATTTGAATTTATAAGCTGAAAAAGCGGTAAAAACAACATCATCTGGCATCTGCTTTTCCATATCTGTTACAGGCGCTTCAAATCTTGTTTTATAAACAATATCTTTTTCTAAATTTCTTATTGACGCCCAATAGTAAAGTATTTTTTTAACATCAATAATATCAAAACCCATCTTTTTTATCCTTATTGCGTTCATTCTTGCTAATGGCTTTAAAGCAAGATTGACAGTGCTTAATGAAACTTTTAAAGTTTTGGCTAGATAAGCTTGTGTCAAATTCCTTCTTTCTTTTTCAATTGCATTGTAAAGCATTTCCCTGTAAATGGTTTCTGTCTTTTTCATTTTAGTATAAAATAAAAGCTTGAAAATCTATGATTTTCTTTGTTTTCATATTTCGATATAAATTATCTTTATTTATAAATCTTTCGATAATTTTAGAAAGATATATAAAGAAACTATTTAGAATTTGAAAGATAGAAGAGGAGTATAAAAATAACTAATTTAAACCATCTGCTCTATAATCTTCGCCATCTTGAAGTCCATGTAGGTCAAGCAGCCTTCTTCCTGCGTTGTCAAAGTTATTGTAACTTTATTGTTTATAATTAGAATATTAGGATAATGGTGCTGCCTTGAAGCTTCCTCTCCAACCTTCTGGGCAAAATCCATTGCTTCTCTGAAATCCTTGAATTCAAATTCTTTTGAAATTTCAGTATGGCTTGTCATATCCCAGCCCGGCAATTCCTGCAATCTGTCATGCACGTCCTTAATGGATAAAGGCTCCATAATAAAGTAAGCGAAACCATTTTATATAAACTTTTTGATTGAGTAATGTTTATAAACCAAGATAAATAATATAAATAAAATGCCAAAAATAAGCCTTTCCAAAAACGCATTATTAATACTTGAACAAAGGTATTTAAAGAAAAATAAGAAAGGCAAAGTA
>CAYIKX010000113.1:0-4488 GCA_964364025.1 uncultured Methanosarcinales archaeon | reverse complement strand
TTAAAAATATGCGAAACATATGTTATTGTCGGATTTAATATGGAAGCCGGCGAGCCGTATCCATATATGCCTGAAGAAGGCACTATTATTGTCAGGGCTGAGCTGTTGCCATTATCAAACCCTGAATTTGAGCTTGGGCCGCCGGGAATACAGGCTATAGAGCTTGCAAGGGTTGTTGACAGGGGCATAAGGGAGAGCAAAGCCATTGACTTCAAGAAATTGTGCATAAAAAGCGGAGAGAAAGTATGGCTATTGTTGATTGACATATGCACTTTGAATGACGCAGGCAACTTGCTTGATGCTTCTTCGCTTGCTGCCTTGGCAGCCTTGAAGGACGCAAGATATCCTAAATTTGACGGAGAAAAAATAGACTACAAAGACAAGACAGACAAGAAATTGCCATTGGAAAAAATGCCAATTGCAGTTACTGTGATAAAAATAGGAGACAAATTTATAGTTGACCCCGGCACAGAGGAAGAGAGGGCGATTGACGCAAGGCTTACTGTTTCATCAATAGAAGACGGAACTCTTTGCGCAATGCAGAAAGGCGGCGATTTTCCATTGACAGTCGACGACATTGACAAAATGCTTGACATCGGAATTGAAAAAGGGAAAGAATTGAGGAAGCATCTTTAGAATTTTTATTTTTATCTGTATCTCTTAGGCAGGCTTCGTACAAAATTTCGTTCTCTATCAAGTTTCTCTCCCAGAATCCTATGTCGTTGATCCCTCCATGGCGCACCTTCTGGCCCTTTTACGAATGGAGCTATCCATATAACATAACTAATATTTCCATCAGAATCTCTATAGTGTCTGTTATGGCCTCTGGTGTATATTTTTTCCTGTAATGTCCAAAATATAGTAACATTTAAATATAAGTAAGAATTATTTTACTTGTAAAAATGGACCTCAAAACCATAAAACTAAGCGAAAAAGGGCAGATAAGCATACCAAAAGATATAAGGAGAGGCATGCATTTGAAGAAAGGGGACAAGCTTATATTAATAGCCAAAGGGGACCAATTAATACTCCAAAAAACAAATTCGTTCTTGAAGAAAGCAGGAATAGAGGAAGAGTCTATAGGAACCATGCTTCTTTCTGAGGAAACACTAAAAAAAGACTGGGATAATGAGTATGACGAGCGCTGGAACAAGTATTGAGCAGAGAAGCGTAATTCTGGTGCCTTTTCCATATACCGATTTGAGCGGTTCAAAGAAAAGACCTTCTTTAGTTATTTCTTCAAACGAATTCAATAATAAGAATGATGATGTAATTTGCTGCTTGATTACTTCCAATCCCCAAGATAGGCAGCATGCTGTAAATATAACTACAAAAGATATGGAAAGCGGTTATTTGGAGTTTGAAAGCAAAATAAAACCTTATAGGTTATTCACAGTTAATAAAAAATTGGTCTATAAAATTCTGGGTAAATTGGATATTTCCAAATCTAGGTTGGTTATTGATGAAATTGATAAGATAATCGCATTAGATAAAAACAAGTTCACAATCGAACAAAAACTTTCCAGATACTTTGAACTTACTTCTTTAGCTCTGAAGAAAGTAAAAATAGTTGAAAAGCACAAAAAAGAAGCTGAAGATTTGCTTGATTTGGCAAAAAGGTATTTTGATGACGCAAAATACTTTGAGAAAAAAGGGGATTTGGTGAATGCTTATGGAGCAATTGTTTATGCCCATGCATTTCTTGATATCGGCGCAAGATTGGGCTTTTTTGACGTCGGGAAAGACAACAAGATGTTTATGGTGGATTAAGGCAAATAACAATTTTTAGAAAATTTTATATTTCTTAGCTTTTTACCGTAAAAGAATTATGGATGTAGTTGATGGTTTTGTAGTGATAAATCAGAATTCTAAGTCTATAGCTGATAAAATCAAAGAGGTTTTAGCAACCAACAGCATGCAAATGCCTCTGGAGCGCTTTGCAACAGAAGTAACAAAAAGGGTTGGGTTTCCGGCATTTGATATGGTTGACGCAAGAAACAAAGTAAAAATTGAAACATATAGAAAAAGCGGGTTTACATTTTACAGATTAGAGAATGAAATTGTATATGAAATCTGAATAAGGATATTTAAGCGAATGTTTAAAAACGATTAAAGACAACCAAAGCATTATGAATAAACAGAAACTTAGAAACCATCTCTTAGGAATGCGTGCAGTAGATTTAGCTATTTTAGTAAATGTTTATAGTGGTTATAGGAAGCTACCTGAAAACGATAAGCGTCAGCTATTAGCAAATTTTGGATTAGCAGACTTGGTTAGGGATTTGGATTCTGCTGAAGCCAGTATTACAGAGGAAGAAAGATTCGAAGTTCATGCTGCCCTGAGCTCTCCAAGAGAGCCGCCTATTGGCTATTTTCTTTTTTCAGTAAGAGCTAAAAGAAGGGAGATTGATCCAATATATGAGAAAGCCGAGCGTTTACTTTACTATACCTGTTAAGAAACAAATCTTTTTTATTTTCTCCCAAAATAAAAGAATTTTTCTATGCTTACATCTTCTGGCTCATAGTCGCCGTATCTTGGCTTTACTGGCTCTGAATTTTTTGCAGCTCCGCTTACAAACTCGCCTTTCCTTTCTTCATCAGGCCTGCAGTCAACAATCCTAACTTCTTTCTTTTGCTGGATATTTTGCTCCCCGTATTGTGGCTGCGGCTCAGCTAATGTTTTTTGAACAGCGTGGCTTTGGGGCTGGAACTGCATTCTTGAAATCTGGCTTTTTAACGAGCCAATTTCGCTGTTTAATGAAGAAACATGCTCTTTTAATCCTTGTATCTCTTGCTGCAATCTTTTTGTTGCCATCTCTATCATAAGCTCAAATCTTTTCTGAGTGAAGACATCAATTTGTTGTTCCATTGTTACTTGTTATCATATTTTATCTTTTTCTTTATTCTTACTTCTAATACGTTTATATATTAAAAATAAAAAATTTAATAGCTTGAGAGCTTGTTGCCGAAGTTTTCTCTTATAAAAGTGACCATCATGTCATTTCCTGCCAGGGAATATGACTTAAGCGCAGTTGCAAGCAATCCTTCCCTTAGGCATACATCGCCTAAGCTGCTTAATTTGTCCTTGTCATGCGCAAGCTCATAGGCTTTAGAAGCGTAGCCAATCTGCCTTTCTCTCAGGCATTTGTCACCAATATCAACTAATTTATTTGCGTTGTTTATTGCGCTGAAGATTTCAATGGCATAATCCCACTTGCCTTTCTGGAAGCACTCATCTCCCACTTTTGTCAGGTTTTCAATGTCATTGCAAAGCCTAAATGATTTTATCGCATCTGCAAAATGCCCGTTTTCAAGGCATTTCTTTCCGATTTTCAATAATTGCTCATTTGCATCTGCAAGCCTGTAAGTGTCAATTGCATTTCCAAACAATCCAACTTCCTCATAATGCTCGCCTACCTCAACAAGCCTCTGCCTGTTGCCAGCCAGAATAAAGGCTTTTACAGAATCGTTCATGTTGCCTCTTCTTATGTATTCTTCTCCCAAAGCATTAAGCAGTTTTGATTTTGTTGCTTCATCAAACATTGATAAATTGACATTGTCTATTCCCTTTTCAAGAAGCACAGGCACAATTCTCTTGAAATTTTCCATATCCTGGGATTGATGTCCCATGAATTTTTCATTAGAATCTGCAATTTCAGCAACCATCTTTTTTACAATTTTATCTTCATCGACTGACATTATAATCACCTTTTTTGATTTGAATTTTTTATTTAATTATAAAATATTTTATGATTGGATAACAACTGTAACTTTACATTTTGTTGCTACGTGCATCGAAGGGTCTTCACTTTGGGATATATTTAATTCTCGAATAATATCCTGTACAACGTCGTTCGATAAATTAATTGAAACTAATCCTGTACACCTACCGGGATGCATACACAAATCCATTGCGCCTGTGCGGTTAATTCCATAACGTCCTATTGAACCGCTATATTGCAATGTTTTACCCAATTAAATCACCAATAAAAAATTAAAAAAATAAAAAATCACTTCACTTATTCTGTAAAGTAATCAATTCCAAGCTCGTCGCTGAATCTTTTCGCTTCGATGACCCTTGTCTTCCTGTCTGCCTTGCCAAGTATCCAGGGTGAATTAACGCCTGTAATAATTGTCATAACTGCAAGCTTTCCTTTCATCTGCTCTGAAACTCTTGCTCCCCAGATGACATTTGCATCTGCATCAAGGCTTTCTGTCACTAATTCGCCGATTTTGTTGACTTCGTCAAGAGTCATATCTGGGCCGCCTTCAACATGGATTAAGGCTCCAGTTGCTCCCTTGTAGCTTATTTCCAATAAAGGATTGCTTAAAGCTCCTTTTACAGCTTCTTCTACCCTGTTTGTTGTATCTGAAACGCCAACGCCAATTGCCGCTACTCCCCCATCCTGCATAATTGCCTTTACATCAGCATAATCCAGGTTAACTAATGAAGGCACTGCAATTGTCTATACTATGCCTCTTATCATT
>CAYIKX010000112.1:0-4522 GCA_964364025.1 uncultured Methanosarcinales archaeon | reverse complement strand
CCATTGAAAGCTCTCTAATTGCCTGCCTTTGGGCCTCTCCAAGCATTTCAGGAGTTTGGGCATTTCTTGAGCCCATCCTGTATCCAGGAAACTGGATTTCTATGTTGCCAGCGCCCATTCTTATCTTTGAATATATTCCAGCAACATTTGCAGCAGAAATTCCCATTGGAACGCTCATTCCAATGTCTTTAATCCCCAAATCTGCGCCATAAGGCGGCTTTTCGCCATAAGTCTCAGGGTCCATTGCATTGAAATAATCCACAACAGGATGATTAGAATAATAGCCAGAGCTGAATTTCATTTTACACCTTTTTTGATTAATTTTATTGAAACGGTTATATAAAAATGTATTGGTTTTTGAAATCCGGTTAAGAAAGTTTTATATTGTCAAATTTATTATCAAATCAAAATGAAATTTATCAATAAAAAAACAATTAAATTGGACAAAGTATTGAATGAATTAGATAAATTTGTAATAAGATTCATAAAAATACTGGAAAAGCATACTCCATATGTCATTGTAAGTGGTTATGTTGCTATACTGCTTGGCAGAAACAGGGGAACAGACGATATTGATATATTTGTTAATGAACTAAACAAAGAAAAGTTTAATGCATTATATAAGGATTTAAAAAATAATGGTTATTGGTGTTTGAACAGCGACAACATAAGCGAGATGCACAGTTACTTGAATGAAGGTTTAGCTTTAAGATTTGCTATAAAAAACCAAACAACTCCTAATTTTGAAGTAAAGTTTGCAAGAAAAAGATTGGACAAAGAAGCATTATTAGACAAGATTAGCGTCATAATACAAAATCACAAAATTAATATATCCTCATTGGAAAGGCAGATTGCCTTCAAGAAATATTACCTAAAGTCCGATAAGGATTTAGAGGACGCAAAACACATTGAAACTTTATTTAAAGAGAACTTGGATTTATCCAGAATTAATGAGTATAAAAGATTACTTCACAATGAAATGGCTAAAACCTGGAAAGGATAACAAGGAAGATAGAATGAATTTTGTTGAGTACTGGGCAGATTATGTCAGAACTCATCCAGACAAAGTCTGGAGCAAACAGCAAAAAATACTGATTGACAGCCAAATCAAGAATGCAAGGCATTATAAATTAACCCCAAAGCAGTATTTGAAGATAAAGGGTGAGTTATGATTAAAATTAAATTTTCTTTCTAAAATCATAACACAAGAAAACAAAGGCGAAAGTGCGTGTAACGAATGTTAGGCAGAAGTTTTTGAGCTGCCGTGGGTAACGTCTTACCGAAAGTCCTTTACGTTGGTGGCTTCGCATAATCTCTGTAGATTATACGGTTCGCTTTGCTCTCTGAAATTTTTGGTTACTAAACAAGAGGGGGTTCCTAACGAAACAAACTAATGTAAAACAGAAGATAGCTTACCTAAATTTACTTTACTTTTTATAAATACATTCTTGCCTTTCTTTTCTTTAATTATAAGATTATGATTCTCTAATCCTGTGCAGTAATTTGAGCATTTGTTGAAAGCAAGACTTACCTTTTTGGCTAACAAAGTTACACTCATCTCTTTATACTGTGTTAATTCAATTATCCTAAACTTGCTAATATTTGAGAGTTCACCAATTTTCTCGAAGAGTTCTTGATTCTCTAAAGGCAATGTTCTGTGCATACACCAAAGTTGGTAAGGTTTATATATGAATATATCAAACCAATATTGGTGTTGTATTAAATGGCTAAAATTGTCGCAAAAGAAAAAGAAGGGGAACAAAGAAATCAAACTGAATTAGTCTGGCCAGATAAAAAAACAACAGTAGATAGAATTATTCTTCCGTTTCAAACAATAGAGACAGTTAATGAACCACGAGAAAAAAATTTATCTTCCTGGACAGAAAGTCAAAGAACAGAATGGAAGAATAAGCTCATTTGTGGAGATAATAAGTTAATAATGAGTTCTTTGCTAAAGGATTTCGCTGGAAAAATAAATTTGATTTATATTGATCCTCCTTTTGCTACTGGTGCTGACTTTACAATAAATGTAAATATTGGAGATATTGAATTAGAGAAAGAAGCAACAATTATAGAAGAAAAGGCGTATAGAGATACTTGGGGTAAGGGTTTGCAATCGTACTTGCAGATGATGTATGATAGATTAGTTCTGATGAAGGAATTATTAACGGAAAACGGAACTATTTTTGTACATTTAGATTATCATGTAGCCCATTACGTAAAGCTTATTATGGATGAAATTTTTGGTAAAGATAATCTAATTAATGAGATAGTTTGGACATATCATGGTCCGGGTTCTCCAGGTCAACAAAAATTTACAAGAAAACACGATGTTATCCTTTGGTATTCAAAAACTGAAAAGTATACTTTTAATGGTGATGATGTAAGGGTACCTTATCACGAAACAACTGCTGGAAAATTTGAAAGTGAAGGTACTGGTTTTAAAGGTACTCCTGCAAACCTATCAAAAGGTAAAATTCCAGAAGATTGGTGGTACTTTCCAATTGTTGCACGTATAAGAACAGAAATTTTAAAATTTCCTACTCAAAAGCCAGAAGCATTATTACAGCGAATCATTAAAGTTGCATCAAATAAAGACGAGTTGGTCGCTGATTTCTTCGGCGGTTCTGGAACTACTGGGGCAGTTGCGGAAAAACTTGGAAGGCGATGGATTATGGCGGATTTATCCAAATTTGCAATACATACGACAAGAAAAAGACTATTGGATATTCCTGGCTGTAAGCCATTTGAAATATTAAATCTTGGAAATTATGAAAAACAAAAGTTTATAGAAAGTGGAAACGGGAATAGAGAAGATTATCTGAAATTTATCCTTACTTTGTATAGAGCACAAAAATTGACTGGTTATTCTTTATTGCATGGAAGAAAAGGAAGCAATATTGTCCATATAGGGAATATTGATAGTGTTGTAACATTACAAGAAATAAAAGACGCTGTTAAAGAATGTTCTTCTATGGGTGGAAAATATATTGATATTCTTGGGTGGGATTTTGAGATGGGTTTGCATGATGTTGTTGATGAAGTTGGAGAAGAGTTTGGTATAAAAATAAAATTGGTTCAGATCCCAAGAGAATCTTTAGAAATAAACGACCCCACAAAACAAGAAGCTAAGTTTTTCGATTTAAATTTTTTAGAACTTGATCATAAAATTGAAGGCAAAAAAGTGATAGTTTCTTTAAAGCAGTTCGTTATAGCAAATCCAGAGTATATTCCTGATGAAGTAAAAGAAAAAATAAAGAAATTTACAGATTACATAGATTATTGGGCAGTTGATTTTGATTTTAAGAACGATACTTTCCATAACCAAAGGCAATCATTTAGGTCAAAAAAACACCCGAAATTAGAAACACAGATAGGATACGCCTATGAAAAACCAAGTAAGTACAGAATTCTTATTAAGGTGATTGATATTTTTGGAAATGATACTAACAAAATAATAGATGTTAATGTGAAGTAATATGGCAAAGATACTTCTAGATGAAAAATTAAAGGAAGAGATCAAAAAATGGAGACAAAAAGGATATGAAGGAACTTCTAGTATAACAAAAAAATTATTGAATTTTTGGTTCAATGAAGAGCATTTTATAAAAGAAGAAAAATTTGAATTTTGGAGATGTCAAAGGGAAGCAATTGAGGCGCTAATATACTTGTATGAAATATGTAAATATCATAATCTATATGAAATTTTCAAGAATTTTAATATTAAGGGAATACAATTTGACCCGACCCAAGATATATGGAGTAAATACTGTTTCAAAATGGCTACTGGTTCTGGAAAAACTTTCGTAATGGTTATGGCTATTGTATGGCAATATTTCAATAAGATATATGGTACAAAAAATGGGTTGAGATACAGTAATCACTTCTTACTTATTGCACCAAATTTAATCGTATTAGACAGATTATATGGAGATGAAACATCTGCTTGTTTTAAAGACAATCAAACCTTTAAAGATTTTCCATTTATCCCAGAAGAATGGATTTCTGATTTTGATTTTCAAGTCATTTTTCAAAGTCAAATAACCCCCCAACACAGTAAAGGAATTTTATACTTAACGAACATCCAACAAATGTATAATAAAAAAAGAAAAGATGTAAAAAATCCAATAAAAAATGCTTTAGGTTCTGAACCACCAACAGAAGAAGAAATAATTTACAATACTTTATTAGCTGATTTAGCGAAATATGATGACTTATTAATTTTAAATGATGAGGCCCATCACGTGCATAGTGATTATATTGAATGGTTTAAAATAATTGAGAATTTAGATACCTCAATTAAAAACATACCTGAAAAACTCGGCGGTTGAGACTTGACAAGAGGGAATTTAAAATATAATATGGTGAACACATGAACACCAATAAATCGAACTCTGTAAATTCAACACTCACCAAAAAACAAGCTAGTTTTTTTAGCTTTCTGAAGGAATACTTTCAGGAAAGAGGCTACCCTCCCACAGTCCGGGAGCTTATGGACGGATTAGGTCTTTCAAGCACCAAT
>CAYIKX010000111.1:0-4547 GCA_964364025.1 uncultured Methanosarcinales archaeon | reverse complement strand
ATTCCTAAACATTAGGTATTCTTTCATCCTTTTCTATATAAATCTTTACTTCTAAGAAAAGCATAAAAATGCATAAAAATTTGTAAGTATTTTTATATATTTTGTAAGTATCTTTTAAAGATATTAAATATATTATATAAGTTTAAAGAAATATTATATAAGTAGATATATTAATTAAATAAGTATAAATATATATTTTATGAGTATAAACTAATAATTGGATGAGATTTCACACCAGCAAGAATTAGTTATTATTATTTTTCAATTTTTCAGTATACCTGCATTTTGGATACCTACTGCAACCATAAAAGCGGCCATATATGGAACTTCTCAGCACAATATCCCCTTCCTTGCATTTCGGGCATTTTCTTTTCACTTCGCCCTTTGCAATTGCCTTTGCCTGTATGCCAGCTTCGCCTTCAACATTCTTGCTCGGGCATTTTGGATTCAGGCAGAATTCCAATGGCTGTCTTGCTTTTTTTATTGCCAACACTTTGGGAAAGCCACAAACTTCGCAATTTTTCCTGGCTGGTTTTATAAACGCATTTTTTGGCAATGAGAAAATTGTCTTGCAGTCAGGATACTTATTGCAGGCTGCAAAATTGCCAAATCTCCCCCTTCTTATTGTAATATTTCCCTCTTTGCATACAGGGCAAATACCAATAAAATCCATTTCATCTTGGGTAGCTCTGTTGGCTTTTGAAAGTTCTGTTCCGATTTCTTTCTGATGCTTTTTGAAATCTGCTATTATTTTTGTTATTGCTTCCCTGGCATCTTCAAGCAGCTTTTCTTTTTCCTGCATTCTTTCTCTTATCTTTTCAATCTCTATTTCAAAATGCCTTGTTAGCTCCTCGTCTATTATTTTAGGGCAGTACTTCTCCAGCGTTTCAATTGTTGAAATTCCCAAGTTTGTTGCTTCGATTGCCTTTCCCTGCACATAACCTCGGTGGAATAAAGTGTCTATTATTTCAGACCTTGTTGCCTTGGTTCCAAGGTTCCTTTTTTCCAGCTCTTTTATTATAGAAGCAGGCGTGTACCTTTTTGCTGGTTGTGTTTCCTTGCTTAAAAGCTCTATTTTTTTGACCTTAATTTTCTCATTTTGCTTTAAATTCGGCAGCTCAATCTCTTCTAATTGGACATATGGGGCATAAAAAACATGCCATCCTTTTTCTATCGTTCTTGTTCCCTTTGCAATAAAAATCTCTTCATTGCAATTAATATCGATGAGCATTGTCTCCCTTACGGCGCTTTCCGCAAATGTGGCAAAAAATCTTTTCACAATCAAATCATATATTCTGGCTTCTCTTTCTTTCAGTCCCTTTGGATTGATTCCTGTCGGAAATATGGCCGGATGGGCAGGATCTGTTTTCCTGCCGTTATTCGGCGTTAAATTTGATGTTTTTAGCAACAATCTTACTAAATCAGAATATTGCTTTTGCTTGACTAAATCATTCAAAATCCTTTCATAACCCAATGATGCAGGCAATTGCTGGCTTGATGTTCTCGGATAGGAAATAAATCCCGATGTATAAAGCTCCTGAGCAATATTCAAAGTTTCTTTTGGAGAAATGTTAAAGCACCTGTAAGCTTCTATCTGCAGCGATGTCAAATCAAATGGAAAAGGAGCCATTTGGTTGAATTGCCTTCTTTCAATCTTATCTGCTTTTGCCTCTTTCTGATTCTTTGTTTTTTTGATTACTTGCTCTGCTTTCTCTTTTTCCCAGAATTTGTCTTCTTTATGCTTAGCAGTTATTGTCTGCCCATTATGCTCGCCTGTCAGCTCTATCTGCCAAAATGGCATTGGAACAAAAGACTTAATTTCGCGTTCCCTGTCGACAATGATTTTCAATGCAGGCCCTTGAACCCTGCCAGTGGACATTAGCTTGAAAGCGCCTGTGCTTTTTATTGCAGCTGTAAGTGCACGGCTATAGTTCACCCCATTTATCCAATCTAATGAATGACGAGTTTCACCTGCTTCTGCTTGCCCCCAATCTAAATGTTTACTTTTATTCTTGTAAGACTCCCTTAATTCATCTTTAGTTAATGTTGAAAATTTCATTCTATAGGCATCTTTTTGATTGCATGCAAAACGTATTACGTTTAGTCCTATGACTTCACCTTCTTGATCATAATCTGTTGCTACTGTAAACTCCTTCGCATTCTTAGTAAGCTTCTTTATTGTGTTCAGGTATTTTTTAGAAAAAGCCGCACTTTTTGACACTTCAGATAAAGGTTTCCATTCAATGTCAAATACGGGGAAAATCCATCCTTTCTTTTTTTTCTCCGCTAATCCATACAGATGCCCAACAGCACAGGCTACAACAATATCCTTGTTTCCATGAGTAACTTTATAGTATGGAACTCCATTTATGCTCTCTTTTACAGGCTTTCCATCGGCTAAAGATTCTGCTATTCTTTTAGCGGCGTTCGGCTTCTCAGTGATAATCAATTCATACATAAATCATAGAATTTGGCAGATTATTTAAAAAAGTTATGAAAATATGTTTTAAGTACCTATTTTAATGTTGTCTTTCAAATTTTTTATCGCCTGAATTGCGCTCAAAACAGCAAGATAGCTTGTTTTCGGATTTTTGCTGGGAAGATTGTTGGCTATTATTTTTATTATTCCAAAATCCCCCTCTGCATTTATCTCATGTGTATTGAATTTTGCATTGGAGTCAGCAACAATTTTTACTTTTATGCCATTGAACTTTGAAGCTAAAAATAATGTCGCTGCCACATTGATATTTTGAGGAAAACCCTTAACTGCTTCTTTTAAGCTGCCTTCAAAAACTATTTCTTTGTTTTTAATTTTGTTTAAATTGATTTTATTTTTTATTATAAATGGGGCGCCTTCAAGCCCTTTTATCGGCTTTGTTGTTGTCAAAGTCAATGATTTTATTTTTCCTGAAATTGACTTTATAGCGTCTAACCCGGCAATCGCTCCTGATGGCAATAAGATTTCACAATTTTTTATTTTATTTAGCGAATTCAAATGATTGATTAAGCCGCCTGTGCTCATTATCAATAGTTTTTTATTTTTTTTGTCCAGATTTTTATTTGATAAAATTTCTTTAATTATATTTTTTGTCGCTGCTTCTATTATTAAATCAGATTTTTTTATCAAGTCATTTAATTCCATAAATTTTGGATTACTATTCCTCAGCTTCTTAATTAAATCTGTTGCTTTATCCTTATCTATATCATTTAATGCAATCAATCCGAATTCATTATTTTTATCAATAAATTGCGCCGTCTCGCTTCCAATAAATCCGCATCCGATAATCCCGACATTCATTTTATTTCAAGAGACATATTCAAAACTTCTGCAGAATTTGTCAAATAACCAATTGAAATGATATCAACGCCACAATCCGCATATTCATAAACATTCTCAGGATTTATGTTGCCCGATGCCTCTAATAATACATGCTCATATAGGTTTTGATTTTTAAAATTTTGAATTATTGCCTTTATTTTTTGCGGGGGGATCTTATCCAGCATTATGGCGAACAGATTTTTATTGCTTCTATTGGATATTTTTTTCATTGCCTTTGCAGCATTTAATGCCTGTTTTTTGTCCTCGATTTCCATCTCAATATATTTTGACTTATTTTTAACAGAATCTATTGCTTTTTCAAAGTCATAATTGATTATTTTCAGATGATTGTCTTTAATTATAATGCCGTCGCTTAAATTCAATCTGTGCGTCAAGCCATTGCCAAAGCTTACTGCCTTTTTGTCTAATGAACCCCATAATGTTTTTCTTGTCGCTGCAATATACACTTCATTATTTACTATTATATTTAATCTATTTGTTAATGTTGCTATGCCGCTCATTCTTTGCAATAGATTCAGGTTTATCCTCTCTCTTGAGAGTATTTTTTCAGCACTTCCACTGGCTTCAACAATAATTTCATTATTTTTTATCTTGTCTCCATCTTTTTTCAAAAATTTTAACTCTAAATCTTTATTCAAGAATCCGAACTCTTCAAGCCCTGCTATAATTCCGTCTTCCTTAGCAACAATATAGGCTGTAACCGTTTTATCTTTAATCAAGGAATTCGTTGTTATATCACTATTGCTAAAATCATTTTTAAACAATAAATTGAAAAATTTATTAACAAAATCCCTATATTTTTTATTATTCATACCCAGTTCTTTCTTCCTGTCCCAGAATTCTAGAATTAAATTTTGCCTAAGCCGCATTTTTTGATATGGCAAGCATCCTGTCTATTGCCTTGCGGGCATTGGCTATTATATCTTCCGGCAGCATTATTTCGTGGACGTTATGAACAAGGGATCCGACTACTAATGGCAGCGTAGTTGATTTCATATAGGGGCATATATTGCAGAAAGAAAGGAAATTTTTTTCCGGAACATCCTGCCTCAGCTTGTCGGTCATTCCGCATTCTGTTACAACAATGAAATTTTTAGAGCCATCCAATTTGGCAAATTTTGCCATGCCGCCTGTTCCGCATACATGGTCTGCTAATTTTAACAAATCATCTTTGCATTCAGGATGCGCAATTATTTTTGCATCCGGG
>CAYIKX010000110.1:3110-4566 GCA_964364025.1 uncultured Methanosarcinales archaeon | reverse complement strand
TGCAAGCTTTAATATTTCACCGTCATTTAGCACAAACCTAAGACGATCTTCGTATTGCACTTCAACATTTTCCGTTGTATGCTTTGCCCCATGCTCGCTGTAAACCATTTTTATTTTCTTGCTGCCCAGTTTCTTGCTTATAATTGACTTATAGCCTTTCTTCAATGTCGGCTTAAAAATATAAAACTGGTCTGGATTGACAGAGCCTTGCACAACATTTTCCCCCAAGCCATAAGCTCCGTTTATCAAGACAGCGTCTTTAAAGCCGGTTTCTGTATCGATAGAAAACATTACACCAGAGCAAGCCTTGTCGCTTCTAACCATTTTCTGCACGCCAACAGACAAGGCAACTTTAAAATGGCTAAAGTGCTTGTCAACCCTGTAAGAAATTGCCCTGTTTGTAAACAAAGAAGCAAAGCATTTTTTTGTTGCTTCCATTAATGCGTGCTCTCCTCGGATATTTAGATAAGTTTCCTGCTGCCCTGCAAAACTAGCACTTGGAAGATCCTCAGCCGTGGCAGAGCTCCTGACTGCAACATCGGTATTTTGGCCATATTGCCTGCATAATTTCTTGTAGGCATTTACTATTTCATCCTTCAGCTCTTTTGGCAACTCTGATTTTAGGATTGTTTTGCGCGCCTTGTCCCCAATCTCTGCCAGGTTCTTTTTTGATTTGTCGAGGCCATTTAGTATTTTTTTTATTTCACTCCCTATTCCGGCTTTTTCAAGAGAATAATTATAAGCATACGCTGTAACTGCAAAACCATTTGGAATTTTAACTCCTCTTTTTGTCAAGTTCCTGTACATCTCGCCCAAAGAGGCATTTTTGCCTCCTACAATAGGAACATCTTCAATTCCTAGCTCATCAAACCATAGAATGAATTTTTTTGATTTACTCATAACAACCTCTCTTTGAAAATATGATAGAATTTAAGAATATAAAGGTTTTGATTTATTGATTAAGTTAAATTGCTAACGAACATTTAGAAATGAATTTACGAAATGTTTATTTAGTAATTAAATAGATATTGATTATGGTCTATAAGGATTATATAAGAATACATTATAGGGCAGTTAAAAAACCCTTACCTGAATTAAAAAAAACTTTTGAAGCAGAATTATCCTTCTTCAAAAAAAATATAAAGAAAGATTTTATAGTTTTGGATGTAGGATGCGGATTTGGCAGACCAACTATACAACTCGCACCTTTTGTCAAAACAATTATAGGCATAGATCATAATCAAAATATGATAAATATTGCTATTAAAAAATCCAAAAAAATTAAAAACATAGAATTTCTAAATAGGGACGGACTCAAAATAAAACTACCAAGTAATAGTTTTGATTTAGCTTATTCCACATACAATGTTCTTGGATGGGACATTAAAACTAGTAAACGCCAAAGATTTATTAACGAGATGGTTAGGGTCGTAAAAGAGAATTCAAAAATAATCAA
>CAYIKX010000110.1:519-3100 GCA_964364025.1 uncultured Methanosarcinales archaeon | reverse complement strand
ATCAATATTACATGGAAAGAGGACAAAAAGACAACAGAGTTCTTAAAAAAGTATTATCCGTCTATAGGAATAGGTCTAATTTCAATAAAGGATAATGTAATAAAAACTTCTAAAGGCATTAAAAATAGAATTTCTAGGGACGAATTTACAAAATATTATAAGAATGCAGGGCTGAAAAATATTAAATTTTACAATATAGGAACCGTCTGGTTGGCTGCAGTAGGCACTAAATAAATTAATTTTTATTATACTAATCGCTCAATTAATAACAAATTTTAAATACATTCAAAAATTCTGTTTTTCGTTGATTTTAATGCCTAATTTCATCAAAGTTGCCAGCATCTCAGACTTAAATCCAGGAGAATGCAAAGTTGTGAATGTCAATGGTACAGATGTTGCATTATTCAATATAGGCGGGGAATTTTTTGCCATAAACAATACCTGCTTGCACAGAGGAGGTCCTTTAGGAGAAGGGTTTGTTGAAGGCGATGTTGTCACATGCCCATGGCATGGCTGGCGCTATAATGTCAAAACAGGGGCAAACGTTACAATACCAAGCGCAAAAGTAGCAAATTACCAAGTCAAAATTGAAGGCAATGGGGTTTTAGTCGCTGTTGATTAGCTGCAGTTAAATTTTCTTCTTGCGGATTGCGATTTTCATCTTTTTCATAATTCGCATTGCTTCCCTGTAATTCAGCAAAATATTTTTTGCCCCGTAATGGCTTACAACTGATTGGGCATTTACAATACCCAGCCTAATTGCAAACTCTACGTTATTTTTTCTTAAAATGCCGCAAAGGAATGAAGAGGCAAAAGCGTCGCCTGCGCCTGTTGCATCAACAATTTTTACCGGAGGGGGCAAAGCAGAATAAATATAATTCTCATCCATTACATACAGATCATTTTTGCCGTCGGTAATCACAACTATTTTTGGCCCTAGTCCTTTGAGCTTAAACAAAAGCCCTTCAAAAGAATCACGGCCTACAAGCAAGGATGCTTCTTCCTTGTTCAAAATCAGCAGGTCTGTTCTGCTTATTATGTTCTTCAAGTATTTAGCACCTTTTTCAGCAAGGTAAGTGCTTGGGTTGAATGCAATTTTTATTTTGTGCTGCTGTGCAAATTCTGCTATTATTTCCAAAGTATGGAATGACTCGCCCATCATTGCGCAAAAATAAAACCATTTCGTCTTTAATCTTCTGAATGGAACATCCTCTTTTCTCAATTCATCATTAATGCCCTTATATGTTAAAATTGTCCTGTCATGCTCCAAAGTGTCCAGTATAACAGAATAGCCGGCATTTCCTTTTCCATGAGCGCATAGCAGCTCTATTTTTTCTTTTATTAAATTTTTGTGAATAAAGTCAGAATTTGTTCCTTCTCCTAATTTGCCAAGAAAAGCAACTTTGTGGCCAAGCCTCGATAAGGCAACTGCGGTATTTGTGCCCCCGCCGCCAGTTGTAAATTCCAAGTCATCTATCAGAATCTTAGTTCCGCTGGGAAAAGCCAATAAGTCAGTCTCGCCCTTTGGGTCTATTATCTTAATCAGTTCAGAGAAATGGGTTTTTGCAAATACATCAATAGTAGCGCTGCCAACGGTGATTACATCGTACATAATTTTTAATTAGATTTTGGATTTATATAGTTTGTTATTTTTGTCTATTTGTTTTTTAATTTTTATGGCATATTTATGGTAAAAATTTCAAAAACTTATCTTATCCAGAATCTCATGGGCATTTACTGAGTTTAGATATTTTTCTATATTTTTATTTCTTAATTTCATTAAAAAAATTGTTCTTAGCGATTCTTTTTCATTGTTGCTCACTCTCGCAATCCTGTCTGCTTCAACCAATCCATAAGGATAGCCAAGGAATATTGGGTCGTGGCAGTTAGAAGCCAGCTCATTTATAATTTGCTCTGCTTGTGTCCTTTGCGCATTAAAAATCTCGAACCTGAAAACATGCTTAGATTTATTATGGAATTTTACAAAAAACATCTCCGCCTTATGGTTATGATTGCTTATGTCGACAACCGGATAGTAGAACCATGCCGATAATTTGCTTATAATTGTCAAAACGACACTTAACAAATTCCCGTTGTCTGTAAACAAAGATGTTGTTTTGCTTAAAGCTGACAAAATAACATTATGTTTGCCGCATGACTCATAAAGCTCACTTAAGTATTTGTTTTCATTTGTCAAAGTGCTTTGTAGATTTCCATCTAAAACAATAATATCAGAAATTTTATCGTCAGCAATCATTCCTGCAATTTTTAACTCCGCAAATCTTCTTATGGCATTTGCTATGCTGTTTATTTCTGCACGATTTACGCCAGTCATTAAAGTGTGGTCAAGTGAACTGAAATGCATTTCATCCAGTTTCATATTATTGTTTATGTTGAAAAAAGCCGTTTTATAATAAATTTCATTATCTTTATTCACTGCCTTGATAAAAGCCAGCATTTCAAATTTTTTAATATTTACTCTCTTATTATTTTGATAAATGACATAACAAACTCTTATCAGATTCAAAGAAAAATTAGCAGAGCCTATTATCTCGGCATTTCCCCCGTCAACAAACGCGAT
>CAYIKX010000110.1:0-509 GCA_964364025.1 uncultured Methanosarcinales archaeon | reverse complement strand
ATGCGATTTTTTTATTGGAAATTATTTTATTAACTTGGTGAAAATTTTTTATATCAATCTTATGCGCCCTATATCCATCTCCTGAGAATTTTGGATAGGTTTCTGTTAGAATAGATTTTTCGTCTATAGATTCAAGGATTTTATTTATGACTTCGTCATACATAATTTGTTAATAATTTTATTTCTTTTTAATTTTATTGGTTTATCGCTCTTATCACATAATTCTTATGCCTTATCTTAAAACTGAATTTATACATAATAACTTAAAATCAAAATATAAAAAGTATTCTATTTGATGTCATTACTCAAAAATATATTTTCTACAAGCACTGGACACTGGACATTTGTGTGTGAAATTTATAAAGTAGTTCTGCATACAATAAAAGAAAAAAGCCGCATAGGCGGCACCTTGACGGGATAATCTGAGATTATGCCATATAAGTATAAAAATCTTTCGTTGCGTAAAGCCGGGGTCGCATAGGTCGGCAATTGCGCTCGACTCAAGATCG
>CAYIKX010000109.1:0-4653 GCA_964364025.1 uncultured Methanosarcinales archaeon | reverse complement strand
TAACCAATTCAACAATCTTTTCTTCTGGAATTTTGTTTGTGCCCAATGTATCAACATTAATCGATGTTGGCTGCGCAATTCCTATGGCATAAGAAAGCTGAACCTCACATTTATCAGCCAAGCCAGCTGCGACAACATTTTTTGCAACGTATCTTGCAGCATAAGCTCCAGATCTGTCAACTTTGGAAGGATCTTTTCCACTAAAAGCCCCTCCTCCATGCCTTCCAACTCCGCCGTAAGTATCAGCGATTATCTTTCTTCCTGTAACTCCAGAGTCGCCTTCAGGCCCGCCAATCACAAACTTGCCTGTTGCATTAATATAAATTTTTGTATCCTTGTCAAGCCATTTGCCGCATACTGGCTCTATTACCTTTCTTTTGATTTCCTCCTTTAACTCATCCTCGCTTATTTTATCCAAATGCTGCTGCGCAATAATAACAGCGCTTAATCTTTTAGGAACACCATCATGATATTCAACACTAACTTGGGATTTCCCGTCAGGACCCAAATCCATAACCAGCCCTTTTTTCCTAACCTCTGCCAGTCTCATGGTAAGCTTGTGTGCAAGCATAATAGGCAAAGGCATAAGCTCAGGAGTTTCACTGCATGCAAAGCCATACATCATTCCCTGGTCGCCAGCTCCTTCTTTATCAACCCCCTGGGCAATGTCCGGGCTTTGCCCGTGAATGCTGACAAGAACACCAGCATCTTCACAATCAATCCCGAACTGTGGATTGGTATAGCCAATTTCCTTTAAAGTTCTTCTCGCAATGCCTTGTATATCAGCATAACCTCTTGTTGTGACTTCGCCTGCCACAACAACTAATCCGGTTGTAGTAAGGCATTCAACCGCAACCCTTGAATAAGGGTCTTGTGCATACAAAGAATCAAGTATAGCGTCGCTTATCTGATCGCAAATCTTGTCAGGATGCCCTTCTGTAACGCTTTCGCTAGTAACATATGTAACATTTGCCATTTTACCACCTCAGGTATAGAATGCTCATTAGAAGCTAAATTCGCATCAACTTTTAAATAACTTTGTGAAAGAAATATTCCAAAAGGAATAATTTTAAATATAAGGTATAATTACATAAATTAAGATAAATATAGTTTTCATGATATTAAAATTAAACAATAAATAAATAGGCGAGGCGGATCGACTGTGCAGGTAAAAATTTATCAAAGCACAGAAATCGTCGTTGCCGCCGAGCACTAAATATTGCCGAAGGCGGATTGAAAATTTGAAAAATACGCCTATAAGCCAATCCAATAAAATGACTTACGAATTAGATGAAGTGAAGAAAATCAGGAAAAAGCTGGGCATGACCCAGACACAATTAGCCAACAGGGCTGGTGTTTCCCAGTCTCTTATTGCAAAGATCGAATCCGGCAGGATTGACCCGACTTATACAAAAACAAAAAAGATATTTGCTGCCTTGAGCGAGCTTGAAAAAAAAGAGGAGGTAAAGGCAGAGCAGATTATGAGCAGCAAAATAATAAGTGTAGAGCCAAGCGACTCAATAAAGGATGCCATTGCAAAGATGAAAAAATTCCAGATTTCCCAGTTGCCTGTCATAGACAATCATAAATTAATCGGCTTGGTGTCAGAATCAACTATTCTTGATGCCATGCTCAACTCTAAAGCAACACAAGTTAAGGATATTATGCAGGAAGCTCCCCCTATTGTGTCAAAAACAACCCCAATTCAGGTAGTTTCAAATCTTCTAAGGCATTTTCCAATGGTTCTTGTTTCAGAAGAAGGCAAGCTTATAGGTTTGATTACAAAGTCAGATTTGCTGGGGAAGCTGTATAAGGGGTAATATTATCTTAACCTTCCTAGTTTCCCAAATTTATAAACTTTATCTTCAACTATAAATACATCAAAGTCGTCAAGATTCTGTTTCAGAAAAGGGCTTAATATCTCGTCCCTTAGTATATCAGTCCCTTCTATCATACTATTGAAAGACGGCTGCACTATCAAATTCTTGCCTTTGTACTTGCCTTTAAGAAAGCATTTGAAAGTTTCAATTCTAGGACCTTCTTTTAACGATATGGCAGGATGCTCATGCCCAATTATAATAGTAGATGCCTTTTTTAATCGTTCTTTATCTGGAACTTTATCTCCATGAGCTATGAATATATTGCCAATTACTATATTCTCAACAACTTTGACATTTCTTTTCCTGGCGATTGGGCCTAATATAGTATCATGATTTCCCCTAATCAGTAAAATTTCATTGCAATGTTTCGCAAGCAAATCAAGAAATTTTAATGTGTTTCTCCATTCCTGCTCAGATATAGTGCCAAACTCGTGCTTTAAGTCGCCGTTGATTATTATTTTTTTAATATTTTTATTTTTTAATCTGTCAAATGTATTATTCATCCTTTTAGCCATTTCTTCAAACTGCAGTCTTGGGACTAAAACACCCTGCTTGTTTAAGGCTTCCTCATAACCTATGTGTACATCTGCTATGACTAAAGTGGAGCCAAAGTACAAGGCTAGGTCTACGATTTCCACATTTGGCAGTATTTTCATAAAAGCATAGAAATCTATCTTACTATAAATAGTTTAAGATGTAAAAAATAAAAAAAAAGAAAAAAGGTTTATTCGCCGCCTTTTGCTAGGTCCCAGACATCCTTTAATGCTACGACAACTGTTGCAGGAACAACAAATGCCAATATGGCATCAAATATTGCTTTTAAGTAAGGACCAATTAGTTCTACATTGCTCCATGAGTTAATCTGAGCACTGCCTGCAAATGCAACAACTACCAAAGCGACTGTAACCCATAAAAATTCCTTGGTTTCTTTTCCTGATACATTCAGGAATCCTACCACCAGACCTAGTACCACAAGCAACGACCATAGCCATGGTGCTGCTGAACCTAGCTGGGTAGCTGCCAAACCAAGCACTACAGCTACAATTACTCCTATGATGAAAGAGTAACTACCGATTTGTTTTTCCATTTAGTTTTTCACCTCCAAAGTGTAAACAAGTAGCTTAAGAAGCTTGCTTCTGCTACTCCTAAATGCCATTGGCACTTAGAATATACACTCTTGGGAATACCACTATATAAAACTTTCGGAAAAATCTAATTGAAAATTGATTTTTGACAAAACAAAAATTTTAAATATTAGTTCAATAAATCCCATACATCTCATAAAAATACATGGAGGTGTTATAGTAAAATGGAAAGTAAAATGGGAGAATGGGCATTTATACTTGGAGTACTTATAGCAGTTGTTATAGGCCTTTTTTCTAGCAAACTGAGCATCAACATTCAAGGATGGTTAATCCTATTATTAGTGGTTGTTGGGCTGATAGTTGGTTTATTGAACATTACTGAAAAAGAAACTACACCATTCTTGATAGCTTCAGTAGCTTTATTGATAACAGGCACTGCAGGAGACACGCTTAAGATAATCCCTTTAATAGGCGATTACTTATCTGGAATTGTGCAGGCAATTGCAGTATTTGTTACTCCAGCAGCTATTGTTGTTGCGCTGAAGGCGATAAGGTCGTTAGCTAAGGGTGGTTAAACCATTAGCTTTTTTCTTTTATTTTTAACAATTTTTATATATACTACGCTATTTCTTTTCAAGAATGGAAAACGCACTATACATGACAGATTCTTACTTAAATGAATTTGAAACAGCAGTTGAAAGCATTAAGGATGATAAGTATGTAGTTCTTGATAAGAGTGCCTTTTACCCGTCCGGGGGCGGCCAGCCACATGACACAGGCGTTTTTATATGTCATGGCGAAGAATACCCAGTTGTCTTTGTTGGCAAGTTTGAGGGCAGGATAAGTCATGAAGTTGGAAAACCAGGCTTGAAAGTTGGTGATAAGGTTAAAGGTAAAGTTGACTGGGACAGAAGATACAGGCTTATGAGGATGCACACAGCAGCTCATATAATTGATGCTATATTATATAATGAAGCAGGCGCCTTATGTACTGGAAACCAGCTTGGAATCGACAAGTCAAGGATAGACTTTTCTTTGGATGTTTTGGACAGGGACAAGATACAGCAATATATAGGCATGGCTAATGAATGGGTGAAGAAAGCAGCAGATGTCAGGATTTACTTCTTGCCAAGAGAGGACGCATTGAAGATCCCAGGAGTTGTAAAGCTTGCTTCTGTAATGCCTCCTGAAGTGAAAGAGTTGAGAATTGTTGAAATACCGGGCATTGATTTGCAGGCAGACGGCGGAACTCAGGTAAAGAATACTTCAGAGATAGGACAAATAAGCTTGGTTTCTGTGGAAAACAAGGGAAAGAATAATAGGAGAATGTATTATACTTTGAATTGAAATACTTCTTTTTAGTAGTAACAAAATAGAAAGATTTAAAAAGGACAAATTACAATTTATTTATCTGTTGAGGGATTGCTATGACAAACCTAGAAAGGCGATTATTGATAGGCTTGGGAATTTCAGGAGGTTTAGCACTAGCCCTTGGCGGAATTTCTACTTTACTTAGAGAACCTAGCGAATTTGAAAAAGCGAAACAAAGCGAATTTGAAAAAGCAGTTGAAAACTACAGAGATAGATACGCTTACGTCAAGGAAGAGTTTGATAGAAAAAAACCAGACAATGTAGAAAAAGTAGCCTACGATCATTATAGGGTTTCGGCAACAGCTGCAGCTAAAAGA